>JASLKI010000368.1 GCA_030747575.1 Verrucomicrobiota bacterium
TCACTTGCGGATTAACGGAAGTGTGGACCGCCTCTTCCACATTTTTGCTGGTGCCTTTGGTCGCCAAATCAATCGCGCAGGCCTGATCAAAAATGAGGTCGATATTGGCCTTCTTGGCGTTGATCAACGCCGAACACACCTGATCTACTTCGCCCCCTGCTAGATAGTGGGTGGAAAGATTGTCGATGGTTACCGGAATATCAGACTTCACTGCTTTGATGCGAGAGTCGACGATTGTTCTGATGGGAATCGTGCGCATTGTTAACGAAATCATCTCACGGAAGGTCACCTTGACCCCGGAACTCCATGCCCTTACCCAAGTTCTCCCGAAATTAAGTAAGACTATAAGGGCCACCAGACCGACCAGAACTAAGATTGAAACTAAGACTATTACTGCAGTATTCATGATGTTTTATTTTTTTGTTGAGCTAAGTTTTTCGAACAACCACTCGATTTCCTTCGACCGCGATGACTTTGATAGAGTTATCCTTTTCGATGAAAGATCCTTCTGTAACGACATTTAGACGTTGGTCGCCGATGGTCGCCTTGCCAGACGGGCGAAGGTCGGTGTATGCCATGCCGGTTTGATTGATTAAATCTGTAAAATCGATCCCAAGATCGCCAACAGTGGATGTTGAAGCTAGTTGACGCCCCATCTTGGTATTTGGAAAACATTTAATAAACCATATGACAGTGCTAGTAATTGAGACAACGGTGATCCCAAGGAACAAATGGCCATGCTCAGTTTCTGTGTAGGCGACAAACACTGATGCGGCCAATGTTAGTAAGGCGCAGGTACCCAGAATCAGGCCGGGCAGCAATATCTCAAAAAAAAGCAGTGCAAGTCCAACAACGAGCAATGTTATGGCTAGAGTCACCGCCCCGCTTACTAGTTCAGGGCGGCGTCTTAGGCAATTACAATCGACAGTTTATTTTTTGATCCGCCCAGCGAGAGACCTGGTTAGTCAATGGCTTGATGAAAAATGCCGATAGCTGCTTCGATGGCTTCGGATTCCGCTTGGCCAAGCGGCCACTCGGCGGCGCGGACGGTCTCGGCGATCTGTCCTCTGCGCCGTGCGCCGACTATGGCCGATGCGACCTCCGGCCGGCGTAGCGTCCAAGCCACGGCAAGCTGCGAGACGGTGTGGCCGCTTGGTTCGGCGATTGCCCTAAGCTTATCAACGAGTTGCAGGAACGGCTCGAGCTTGGGGGGGCGGAGCAGGGAGGCCACCGGGTGATCCTCCTGCTTGTGGCGGCGCCAGTCGTTCTCAGGCAAACTGTCGATCCACTCCCGTGTGACCTTGCCGGTGAGTAGCCCGCTCTCCATAGGGCTGTAGCAGACGATGCCACAGTTGTTTTCACGGCACCACTGCATCTGCCCCTCATCCTCGATCTGCCGGTTGAGCAGACTGTAGCGCGGTTGCAATGAGGAAACTGGGCCAAGTGCTGCCGCACGGCCAAGTTGGCTTGTCGAGTAGTTGCTGACGCCCGGCCAGCGAATCTTCCCCTGCGTCTGCAGGTCAAGCAGCGTCTGCCATGCCTCCTCGATGTTCTGGTCCGGTTCCGGCCAGTGGAGTTGGTAAAGATCGATCGTCTCCACCTGCAGTCGGCGCAGCGAGCCCTCCACCTCCTCGAGAATTGTTTCGCGCGAGGCGAAGCGGCGTGGACTTTTGTCGGGGTTGGACAACACGCCGCACTTGGTCGCAACGATGACCGGCTGTCCCCATTCCCTGAGTGCCTTGCCGACCACCTCCTCAGACAGTCCGAAGCCGTAGGCGTGCGCGGTGTCAATCCAGTTGATGCCAGATTCCAGTCCTTCGAGGATCGACCCGATCGAGTCCTTCTCCTCCTGCGGCCCCCAGCCCATGCCCCAGTCGCCGCCGCCAATGGCCCAGGTACCGAAACCAACTGGAGTTAGGTCGAGGTCGGTGTTACCCAGTCTTCGAGTTTCCATTCGCCACGGAGGATACCGGCAGTCGCCCCGCGAGAAAAGCCGGATGGGGGCGATTACTTTGCGCCCGCTTCCGGGGCAAACCCGGATCGTTGGATTGGTGGCTCAATGGTAGAGCAGCGGCCTTTTAAGCCGTTGGCTGTGGGTTCGAGTCCCACGGGATAAGCGCTTAATTTACTGGGTAAGATGCCCATCCCTCGCTTTGTAGAACATGTCATGGCGCATTTCGCGCAACACAAATGGCACAGTTCACATGAGAAAACACGAAGTCCACAAGCGGGTGAGACCATTTATGATTCCACCTACGGCACCGGCGGCATGCTCATTTCCTGTCTCGCCGAGGTAAAGCGGCGGGGTCATCTACAACGCATCACACACCACATCCCTAACGGAGCCTACTTCAAGACTGGGACTAAATTCGCCGATGAGATTGACTTTTTAGTCACTGATGGCCGTCGATTGAGGCCGTGGGGGAATCCTCGGAGCATGTTATTGATGATGGTTTTGCTGAGGTTGAGACGGTCGAGTTTGAGCTGTCTGATGACCTGATCCATTGGGAGACGCAGGATTTACAACTCCCAATCAATCTACCGCTGAGCTTTCCTCTGACTCAGGATATGCAGTTCATGAGGGTAAGACGAATCAATGAATAGAGGCGACCGTCAGGGTTGGTTGATCGCCGGGGTTATGGTGTTTACTATTCAAGACAGGGTCATTAGTATATTTCGCCAAGGAAGTGGTGTTGGGAATTCCAAACGGTCGCCTGGCTTTAAGCCTTTGGTTGCTGGGTATTGCCGGTATTGAGCTGTGCGCTCAGGAGGTTGACGTGGGTCCGCCACGGCTCACCGAGCCGTCATTCACGCAGATTGTCAATCCTCGTGGCGTGGCCAGCGTGGCGGTGAGGGTGGAGGGTGAGGCCCCCTTCTCCTACGACTGGTACAACAGTAAAAAGAAGGAGGGGGATGCCACAACTGTCACGGGGGAGATCGCGACCTACAAGGGCAACCCTGACGGCAGCGTCAATATCTCGCTGATTATTGAGGACATCAACGAGGAAGATCAGGGCTACTACTGGGTCGTCGTCAAGAATGACCACGGAGAGGCCAAGAGCATCAAGGCCGAACTAGATGTGAATGATCCCCCGAAACCAAAGGATGACGGGGTTCTGATTCCGCCTGGGGATGACGGTCAGCCTGGGGAGGATGGGTCGATTTTTTTCCCGGTCCCCAATTGGAGCGACGACGACGGCAACCCGACGGGTGACGTGGATGTGACCCTGCCTGAACTGGATGATACCAATGCCTCGGAAAATGCACTGGTGCGCGTATGCCCGGACAGCATGATCATGTTCAGCGTCGCTGTCGTTGGCTCAACGCCGTTCACTTTTCAGTGGCAGAAGGATGGTGTGGATATGCCTGAGACCGACAGCAACATACTTCTGCTGAAAAATATCACCGATAAGGATGAGGGTGGATACCGGGTAGTAATAAAAAATGTTGCCGGTGACCTGGCAAGTGGCATCGTTGACCTGGAGGTCATCGATACACCAGTCATCACAAAGCATCCGGCAGGCATCGCTGTTGACCCGGGAAAGCCAGTCAACTTTGAGGTGGATTCGGATACCAAGAATGCGCGAATTCAGTGGCTCAAGAACGGACTGCCAATCCGTGGCGCAACGCGTAATATTCTTCAGTTTACGACTATCAACCAATCCGATGAGGCTCGTTACACGGCTAAGGTGACCAATGAGTGTGCCAGTAGCGTCAGCAATGCTGCGGTCCTAGTTGTGAACGATCCACCCATGTTTGTTGTTTTTCCTAAATCAGCAACTGGTAACCCTGGCGAGAGCGTCACGTTTCGTGGTTTGGCGACTGGCACGCAGCCCATTTCGTATCAATGGCGACGTGATGGGAATAATCTGGCAGATGAAATCGCAACTTCGTTAACACTGGACAATATTTCCTCATCAGATGCCGGGAAATTTAGGATCGTGGCCAGCAACTCTGCCGGAACGGCTATCAGTCCAGTGGCGGTGTTGGGCGTGAACCATATCCCAAGGATTATTGTGCAACCAATAGCCCAGACCGTTGATCCTGAGGCGACGATTACTTTCAAGGTTGTAGCAGCTGGAACCGCCCCGTTGAATTACCAGTGGCGCAAGAGTGGAGTCAACATTACACACGAAACCAAGCCACAACTTGTGCTTAAAAAAGTGGATGCCGATGATCACGGTTCCTACAGCGTTCTGGTCACCAACGTTGCCGGTTCAGTGTTAAGCAATCCAGGTTTGTTGATGGTTAATGATGTGGTTCCATCCCTAACCCGGCAGCCTGAGGATGCCACAGTCAACCCCGGCAGCCGTGTTACCTTCGTTGTCAGCGCTAAAGGCACAAAACCATTCGCCTTTCAGTGGAAAAAGGATGGGAATATAATCGAAGATGAACGGTCAACCGAGCTAACGATCCGGAGTGTCGGCGAGAAAGACGAGGGTGTCTACTCGGTGGGGGTATCAAACATCGCCGGAGAAGTCGCAAGTAACCCGGCGAGTCTTTTTGTCAACTATCCGCCGGTGATCAAGGTCCAGCCAGAAGGCCAGGAGATCTTTCCGGATGAAGAATTCAAGATTCGGGTGGTTGCCGAAGGGACACCTCCGCTAAATTATGAGTGGTACAAAAATGGAACGAAAATTTCGGATGCAACTTCCTCCATTTTTTCCATCTCATCAGTATCAGAGTCAGACCAGGCCGTGTACTGGGCCACAGTGTCCAATATAGCTGGCAGTGTAACCAGTGAGGCTGCGGCGTTGGGGGCCATAGACCTGCCGCCAGTGATTCTTCAGCATCCGGAAAACCAGGAGGTGAACCCCGGGGCTGGAGTCAGGTTCTACGTTAGCGCATCCGGAACCGCCCCGCTGCTATACCAGTGGAAAAAGGATGGCCAACTCCTGGAGGATAAGACTGACAAAAATCTGTTTATTGACGAGGTAAAGCAATCAGACGAAGGGGGCTACAGTGTGGAAGTATCCAATGACACCAAGATCACCCTCTCCAGTGACACCGCGACCCTTGTGGTGAGGGATCCACCGGTGATCATCCGCCAACCTGTAAGCAAGACTTCAAATCTCAACGAACAAGTTGAGTTTTCTGTTGAAGTGGAGGGGTCGGAACCGATGAAGTTTAAATGGGTCAAGAATGGAGTCAGTATACCCGGTGCAACTGCCAACACATACACCATTGGATCAGTTGTCGAATCGGATAAGGCAATTTACTGGGTTGTTGTGGACAATGGTGCGGGTAAGGCCAACAGCAAGGTTGTCTCCCTGGGCGTCGACGAACCGCCCAAGATCATCGAAGAGCCAAGGGAACAATCGGTTAACCCGGGCGAGTCGATCGAGCTTGAGGTGCTGGCGGTTGGGAAAAAGCCATTCGACTATCAATGGTTTAAGGACGGGAAGTTGCTTCTAAGCCAAACCCAACCACGACTAAGCATATACAAAGCCGATGTAAACGATGAGGGAACCTACCACGTAACCATCGCCAATACTGCAGGCACTGCGACCAGCAAAAAGGCAGAGGTTATTATCTACCGTCTTCCGGTTTTTGATGTTCAACCGATGGACTTGAGTTTGAATCCGAACACAACCGCGATATTCAGTGCAAGAATCCATGGCACCCAACCCTTAAAATATCAATGGTTCAGTAATGGTTCCCCCCTGGAAGGCCAAGGCATTGAAACGGTATATAATATCGTCGGGGGGAACGATTTTCAGGTTCACGTGGCAGTGCTGTTGAAATTGGCCAATGTACAGGAAAAGGATCAGGCAAATTACACGTTGAAGGTCACCAACACAGTCGGATCCGTGGAAAGCCGGAAGGCTTTTCTTGACGTGGTTGATGTTCCTCCCCTGATCACACAACAACCCAATCCCGTGAAGACCGATCCCGGCACTCGGGTTCATTTCGAAGTCAAGGCCTACGGAACTCCTCCACTTACCTACCAATGGTACAAGAATGGCAAAGAACTGGGCGGTCAAACCGGCACAAGTATGATTCTTGAGGTGGTTTCGCAGGATAACGAGGGGCAATACTCGGTCGAGGTTTCCAACACGGTGCGTAGCGTCACCAGCAACAATGTTGCACTTCGGGTCAATGACCCACCCCTGATCCTCAAAGACCTCGCCGATGTTTCCATGCCGCCCGGGCAAACAGCGGAGTTTGAGGTTATCGCTTCCGGGACTTCTCCCTTGAAATACACCTGGTTTTTCAAGGGATTGGAGCTAGCCAGCTTTACTGACAACAAGGTGGTCATACCGGATGCCTCACTTTCCGATGCCGGCCAATACAGGGTTAAAGTGAGCAACCACCTGGGGGAGGTGCTCAGCAAGAATGCCACATTAAAGATCGAGGGTGTGCCCAAGATTATCAAGCAGCCTGCAGACAGGTTTTCACTTTTCGCACAAAACGTTGTCTTCAGCGTAGAAGCGATTGGGGCGGAACCGCTGTCTTACCAGTGGTTTTTTGACGGGCAAAAGATTCCCGGAGCGAACAAGCCGGTGCTGCAACTTGATAACGTGCAACTCAGTGATGAGGGCATCTACAGTGTCAAGGTGAGCAACGCAGTTTCCAAGGCCCTCAGCCGTGAGGCCAAGCTGATAGTGAGCGGTCAACCAGTGATGCTGAAGCAGCCCAAAAACATTCGTACAGTTGAAGGCACCGATGCCCTGTTTTTCGCTGAAGCAGGAGGGGCTGAACCCCTGAATTACCAATGGTATTTTGCCGGGGAAAAAATAGAAGGCTCAACAAGGTTCTTTAATTTAGTTGAACCTGTTAAGGGAACAGATGCCGGGGAATACCATGTGGTTGTTACCAATGCCAAGGGTCGTGCGGAAAGCGACAAGGTAACTCTTAGCCTTATTGAAGCAACATCCACCGCCCCTTTGCCCGTGACGGCCATCGTTCATCCTCGCAACGGCGCGACGTTTGAGATGGGGGAAGTGATCTCTTTGGAGGCCATCGCCGCGTCGGCAGGCTCCAGTATAACCCGACTGGAATTTCTCGACGCTGAGCAGGTTATTGCCTCAATAGGCAAGGCCCCGTATGAATTCAACTGGGAGGGCGCGACATTGGGAGAACACCTTCTAAGGGCACGGGCCCTCGATGAGCTTGACCAGGAAGCGATATCAGGAGTGATTCAGATTAATGTCGTTGAACCGAACCGGTTGCCGATTGTGGAAATCACAAAACCGACTGACGGTGGGGAGTTTATCACGCCAGCGGACATTCTGATTGAGGCCAGCGCCAGTGACGCTGATGGTGAGATAATCCAGGTGGAGTTCCTCATCAACGGCTACCTTGCCGGCTATAGTTTCGCCCCGCCTTACCAGATGAGGTGGCGCACCGGGTTGCCAGGGGAATACCAGATAACGGCCCAGGCAAAGGACAACCAGGGCAAGTCAGCCCTCTCACTTCCGGTCGACATAAATGTCCTTAAAGGATACATACCGCCGAAAGAGGGCGTTATTCTCTGGGAAAATCCGGAGGATATCATCTACGGAACACCCCTTGGCCCGAACCAGCTAAATGCCAGTGTCACCGGCAAGGCTGGCACATTGGTTTATGATCCCCCTGATGGGCGGGTACTCCCCATAGGCTATGGGCAGATGTTGAGTGTGGAGTTTACGCCTGCGGACGGCGGTGAAGCCTCCCGGGTCCAGGTGTCGATTAATGTCGAACCCGCTCCATTGAGGGTGATTACTGAGAACAGGTCGAAGCTTCAGGGCAGTCCTAATCCCGAGCTAACCTATCGAATTGAAGGTTTTGTGAACGGTGAGGACGAATCGGTGCTCCTGTCTCGTCCAAAGATCGATACAACGGCAGTGACGGACAGCCCGATCGGAGTCTATCCCATTACTGTGGGTGGAGCCGTTGCAGAAAATTACCTGGTAACCCATGCCCCCGGTCAACTCGTCGTGCTCAGCAGTGAGTTGACCCTCGAATGGCCGACTCCATCGTCTATTGTCCATGGCACACCCCTTGGCCCGGTCCAACTCAACGCAACTGCCAATGAGCCGGGAACTTTTGATTATCAACCGGGCGCAGGCCGGGTTCTGAATGCGGGCCGTGACCAAACCTTGACAGCGCTCTTCACACCGGTTGATCAGACTCGGTTTTCCGCCAAGGTAATTCAAACTGCAATCACAGTTGAAAAGGCTTTGCCACAGATTCATTGGGCGGATCCTGAAGCCATCACTTATGGGGCACCCTTGAGAACGGCTCAACTTAACGCAACCGTCGATATCGACATTCCTGGCGACCTTTTATACAGCCCTGGCCCCGGCGTTGTGATGGATGCAGGGGTCAACCAACCCTTGACTGCCATCTTTGCGCCTCATGATAAAAACAACTACACAGTTAACTCCATAACCGTTTACATCAATGTGCTGCCCAACCTGGTCATCAAGAAACAACCGACCGACAAGCAGGCCTTTCCTGGCCAGACCACGGGTTTTGAGGTGATAGTAGCCGGTGGGGATTCTCTTGCTTACCAGTGGTTCAAGGAGGAGGTTCTAATTTCTGGAGCCACCAAGTCGCGTGTGCCCTTCAACAATGTCCAGTATGAGGATGAGGGTTTCTACACGGTCCAAGTCAGACAGGGCGACAGGATGATTGAATCTGAGCCGGCGCGTCTGACTGTTCAAACGCCTCCTGACATTTGGTTTTACCAAGAGATACCCGGTGCTGGGGATGCCATTCATTCCACACCCGCGGTCGATCACAGGGGCTGGGTCTATTACGGTTCACTTGACAGTCATCTTTACGCTGTTGACGAAAACCTTGTCCCGTCCTGGCACACGCAAGTCGATTCGTCCATCGAGGGTTCCCCGGCAATCGGCAATCGCGGCAGGGTCTATGTCATTTCCCAACAGGGAAAACTGTATTGCCTTGACCCAGAAACCGGGGATGTAGCCTGGGAGTTTTCACCGGAAAAATCCTGGGATAATTTGATGAATGATGAAGACTTTCGGATCGATTATTACAGACGAATTCTTTCCGATGATTTTGCAGTCATCTCGCCCTCACCGGTCATTGGCAAGGACAACACAATTTATTTCGGTTGGTTAGACGGCAACCTCTATGCAGTGAGTCCGGAAACCGGGGAGGAAAAGTGGCGTTTCAATAGCAACACAGGCCCCATTCTTGCTTCCCCGGTAATCTCGAGTAATGACGTTATTTATTTCGGTGATCTGGATGGGAAATTTCATGGGGTGGTTGATCAGGGCAACATTGCAAAACGGCATGGAAAAATTTATGAGGCGAGCCCGGTTGCCGCTCGTGCTGCCATAGATGGGAAAGGGAACGTTTATTTTGGTGACCTGAGCCAGGACGGGGTTCTTCACTGTCTGGCACCCGACTGCACTCTAAAGTGGAAAAGGAAAACATTTTATAAGATATGGCGGTCGCCGGTTATTGACCGCGAAAATAATGCCATTCTCGCCAGTGATGATCAGCAGGTCTGGAACTTTGGCGCTGCCGAGGGAGCAGCTAACCCGCTACTGAAAATACCGGGAGATTCCTGGGCTCAATCCATTTCACCGACACTTGCCAGGGACGGTTCCATTTTCCTTGGTTGCACCAATGACAGTTTTTTTGCGTTGAGCAGGGAAGGGGACACCCTTTGGAATTTCATGCCGTTGAGTGCGGAAGGGGATCCGGCTGGAATCACTTTTTCCTCCAGTGCCATTCTTGGTGACGGCAGGGTGTTTTTTGGAACTGAAAGCGGCCTCCTCTTCATGGTCCAGACCGGGATCACCTTGGATTTTGATGCCCCTTGGCCATCCTACGGCCAGGGCTTGCGCAACACGGGTAGGTTTGGAGCGTCCCTGAATGAAATCCGTGAGACCCTGGAGAATGTCAAAGTTGATGATGAGATCCCCGAGGACAAAACTCTGCTCCGGTTTTTGGATGTCATCATGCAGGTTGACACCGGGCCCAGGCTGCAGATCAGCGGTGCCCCCAACCTGAAATTTGTTGTTGAGAAGTCAGACGACCTAAACGTATGGCAGGTCGTTGGTGGTGTGGAGCAATGCAACGCCGATGGTAAAGGCGAGTACGCGGTTGATCATTTTGATGCCACCCCCGGCAGACAACGGTTTTATCGGTTGATCAAGGTCCAGTAGATTGTTAATGTCTCCATGCCAGCAAAGGGCGGCTATCGCCGCCAGCTGGCATGAGGAAATTTTAATCGAGTCCCAGGACATTTTCATGGAGTTATGACAACGCCCAACAATTGCTTGTCTGCCGACCTAGATTTTGTCAGATTGAAGGCGCGTTATAAACTTTTCGCTATGAAAAAAAAATCTAAACAGGCGTTTACCCTTATCGAACTGCTGGTTGTCATTGCAATCATCGCCATCCTGGCCGGGATGCTCCTACCCGCTTTGGCCAAGGCCAAGAGCAAGGCAACCGGCATCTCATGTCTCAGCAACAGCAAGCAATTGATGCTGGCTTGGATCTCTTATTCCGGGGATTACGACGGTAACTTGGTACACAACACCCATGGAGGTGAGGCGCAAAGCAACAATGCCCGCTCCCGATACTCTCAATGGATCATGGGCTGGCTGGATTGGGGCCTGCGTCCCGACAACACCAATGTGCTCCACGTCACGGATCCACGTTATGCCAAACTGGCAGCCTATCAGGGAAACAGTCAAAACCTGGTTTACTGCCCGGCAGACAAATACGTCAGCATGACACAAAAAAAGAAGGGGTGGTCAAAGCGAATACGGACCTTTTCGATGAACTCCAACATGGGAGATGGTAATGGCAAGCTTTGGTATGGCCCCAACTTTCATCAGATTTACCTCAAGGAGGGCGACATTACTGATCCATCCAACAAATGGGTGGTGGTCGATGAGCATCCTGACAGCATGAACGACGGCTGCTTTTTCACTAACATGACTACCCCCAACCCGAGTTATGTGGATCTGCCTGGAACAATGCACAACAACGCCTGCGGGTACGGCTTTGCGGATGGTCATTCCGAAATCAAGAAATGGAACCACGAGATGAAGAGCAACATAACCTTCGGCCGCAGTTGGTCTCCCAAGGGTGCCGGAGCCAAAGCAGACTGGTTGTGGCATCAGGAACGATCTGGCGCACCAAGAAGATAAGGCGTTTAGCTCATTAAACATTAACGCCTTCAATTAAGCACCCCGAATTTGGGGCGCTTATTTTCGATTGAAATAGGCTAAAAAATCAATCTGACGGTTCCCCTTAATCTCTGACTCGTTTCACCCTGATGAACTGCATATCCTGAGCATAGGATAGTTCAAAGGCAGATTGGTTGGGAGTTGTAAATCCTGCGCCTGCCAATGGATCAGGTCATAGGACAAGTTCACAAGCTCAACCGTCTCAAGAGGGGATTCCTGAGTTCGCCCACGGCCTGAATGGTGATCTGGCCTTGAACCGATAAAACCGGTTAAACGAGCAGTTTCAAGTCGGGGTCATCCAACCTGCGCGGCACGTCAACTAATCTGCCGCAATCCAGTCGCCACTCGAGAAAAGCCGAATGGGGCGAGGCATTAAACTTGCCGTCACGGATGGGGGCGATTACTTTGCGCCCGCTTCCGGGGCAAACCCGGATCGTTGGGTTGGTAGCTCAATGGTAGAGCAGCGGCCTTTTAAGCCGTTGGCTGTGGGTTCGAGTCCCACCCGACCCACCATTTTTTTCTTATGCTTGGCCAAGCGGTTTTTTGAACCGCGAATGGACGCGAATCAATACGAACGGAGCAGTGGAATTTCTTCTCGCTCAGTGAGAAGGTGGCCGTAGGCCGGATGAGGGAGAAGGCGCTTGGCCAAGCGCCGCGCCGGGCTTAATCTTTTTCGCCGCTTGGCTTACTCTGGGAACAACTCATTTTTGCGCGTGCTGCTGCTTGCCGCGTGGCTCTTGGCCAACTCGGTGGTTGCGCGGGAGCCGGTGCTGTTCAATCGCGATATTCGGCCGATTCTTTCGGAGAACTGTTTCGAGTGCCACGGCCCGGATGCGGCCAAGCGCAAGGCCGACCTGCGGCTCGATACCGGCGCGCCCGGCCAGGTGATCATTACCACCGGCAAGCCAAGCGGGAGTGAGTTGTTCAAGCGCATCACCCACGCCGATCCGGAGGAGCGGATGCCACCGGTGGATTCCGGCCGGGCGTTGACGTCGAGCGACATCGAGACACTTCGCGCGTGGATTTCACAGGGCGCCAAGTGGGAGAAACATTGGGCGTTCATCTCGCCCAATCGGCCAACAATTCCTCCGGCCAACAATTCCGCCTGGCCAAGCGGCGCGATTGACCGATTCGTCCTGGCCAAGCTGCAGCGGGCCGGGCTGCAACCCTCGCCGCGTGCGGACAGGGAGACGCTGCTTCGGCGGGTGAGCTTCGACCTCACCGGTCTACCGCCGACTCCGCGCGAGATTGATGCCTTTCTCACCGACGCGTCACCGCGTGCGTACGAGAGGGTCGTCGACCAGCTGCTGGCGTCGCCTCGTTACGGCGAACGGATGGCGCTCGACTGGCTCGACGCCGCGCGCTACGCCGACTCTCACGGGTACAGCCTTGACCGTCGCCGCGTGATGTGGCCGTGGCGCGACTGGGTGATACGCGCTCTCAACGACAACATGCCGTTCGATCGGTTCGCCCTCGAGCAACTCGCCGGCGACCTGTTGCCGGACGCGACGATCGCCCAGCGCGTGGCGACCGGCTTCAATCGCAACCATTCGATCCAGAGCGAGGGAGGCGTCATCAATGAGGAGTACCGCGTCGAGACCGTGGTGGATCGCGTCGAGACGACGACGGCGGTTTTCCTCGGGCTGACGTTTGGCTGCGCGCGGTGTCACGACCACAAATACGACCCAATTTCGCAGCGAGAGTTTTACGAGTTTTACGCGCTGTTCAACAACGTGCCGGAGACGGCGCACGTCGGCAACGCGGATAAGCTGGCGGACAAGCCGTTCGTTAAGGTGCCCAGCGCAGCGCAGCGGAAACAAATGGAGTGGCACCGCGGCGAGATTGCCGAGCTGGAAAAAAAGCCGGAGGCGGCGGAGCAACTCGAGGCGGCGCGTAAGGCGTTGGCAGCGCTTGGGCAAGCGGCGCCGACGTCGATGGTGATGGGCGAGCTGAGTCCGGCGCGGAAGACGTTCGTGCTGAGCCGGGGGCAGTACGATCAGCCAAGCGACGTCGAGGTCAGCGCGGGTCTGCCTGCCGCGCTTGGCCAATGGCTCGCCGGTGCGCCGCGCAACCGGCTTGGCTTGGCCAAGTGGATTGCCGGCGTGGAGAACCCGCTGACGGCGCGGGTGGTCGTGAACCGTTTTTGGCAGATGCACTTCGGCACCGGCATCGTGAAATCGTCGGAGGACTTCGGTGCGCAGGGTGAGTGGCCGACGCACCCGGCGCTGCTCGACTGGCTGGCGGTCGAGTTCGTGCGCAGCGGGTGGAACCGGAAGGCGATGCACAAGCTTATCGTGATGTCAGCGACATATCAGCAGGTATCGCGCGTATCGCCGTGGCTGCTCGAGGTCGATCCGGCGAACCGGTTGTTCGCGCGCGGATCGAGGTTTCGACTGCCGGCGGAAATGATTCGCGACCACGCGCTCGCATCGAGCGGGTTGCTCGTCGGTCGGCTCGGCGGGGAGAGCGTCCGACCGTACCAACCGCCGGGGCTGTGGGACGATGTGGTTTACGAGAACGTGCCGCGTTTTGTGCAGGATCACGGCGGGAAACTTTACCGCCGCAGCCTGTACACCTACTGGAAACGCTCTGTGCCTCCGCCTAACATGCAGGCGTTTGACGCGCCGTCGCGCGAGGTGTGCGTGCTGACGCGGGCCAAGACGAACACGCCGCTCGCCGCGCTGGTGCTGATGAACGACCCGACGTTTGTCGAGGCGTCGCGCAAGCTGGCTGAGCGGGTGTTGCGCGACGGAGGCGCGACGGAGGAGTCGCGGTTGACGCTGCTGCACCGCTTGGTTTGCGGCCGGCGAGCGACGGAGCGCGAGTTGGGTTTGTTGAGCGGCGCGCTGGCGGAGTTGCAAACGAGCTTTCGCGCCGAGCCTGAGGCGGCACGGCGTTTGATGTCGGTTGGTGAGTCGCCGCACGACCCGGCGCTCGACGCGGTGGAGTTAGCCTCCTACGCGTCGCTGGCCAACGCCTTGCTCGGCACTGACGAGGCCATCACTCGAAGCTGAAGTATGACTCCCGAACACGACAACGCGATGATGCAGACCCGGCGGCAGTTTCTCGGCCGCACGAGCGCGGGCATCGGCTCGGTGGCATTGGCATCGCTGCTCAACTCGAGACTGTTGGCCGGTTTTTCGGATTTTGCGCCGAAGGCTAAGCGGGTGATTTATCTGTTCCAGAGCGGCGCGCCGTCGCAGTTCGAGTTGCTCGACCACAAACCGGCTTTAGCCAAGGCACACGGGCAGGTGTTGGGCAGCGAGTTTTTCGGTGGGCAACGCCTCACCGGGATGACATCCGGGCAGAAGGAAAAAAAGATCTGCAAATCGATCTACAACTTTTCGCGGCACGGTCAGAGCGGCACGGAGTTGAGCGAGTTGCTGCCGCACCTTGGCCAGGTGGCGGACGAGCTTTGCGTGGTGCGCTCGATGCAGACGCAGGCGATCAACCACGATCCGGCCATCACGTTTTTCCAGACCGGCTTTCAGCAGGCGGGGCGTCCGAGTATGGGTGCGTGGGCGAGCTACGGCCTAGGCAGCGAGAGCGCCGATTTGCCGGCTTACGTGGTGATGATTTCGCAGGGCAGTGCCAAGCGCGATTCGCAGGCGCTGTACGCGCGGCTTTGGGGCAGCGGTTTTTTGCCGTCGGAACATCAGGGTGTGAAGTTTCGCTCATCCGGCGACCCGGTGCTGTACCTGTCCAACCCGGACGGCATCACGGCCAAGCGGCGGCGGCGGATGCTCGACCTTGGCCAGGCGCTGAACAGGGAGCATCATGAGCGGTTGGGCGATCCGGAAATACTGACGCGCATCCGGCAGGCGGAAATGGCGTACCGCATGCAGACCTCGGTGCCGGAGTTGATGGACACCTCTAGCGAGCCGGAACACATTTTTGATTTGTACGGCGCAAATGCGCGCAAGCCGGGCACGTACGCGGCCAACTGCCTGCTGGCCCGGCGTCTGGCCGAGCGCGGTGTGCGCTTCATCCAGTTGTACCATCGCGGCTGGGATCAGCACGGCGACCTGCCGCGCGATTTGCCGCTGCAATGCGGCGATGTGGACCAATCGTCCGCCGCATTGATCGCCGACCTCAAGCAGCGCGGGATGCTCGACGAGACCCTGGTGATTTGGGGCGGCGAATTTGGACGGACGGTTTACGCACAGGGCGGTTTGAACATGGCCAAGTACGGGCGCGACCATCACCCGCGCTGCTTCAGCATGTGGATGGCCGGCGGCGGCATCCGGGGCGGAACAACCTACGGGACGACGGATGATTTTTCATTCAATGTCGTTGAAAACCCGGTGCATGTTTACGACTTGCACGCGACGATGCTGCACTGCCTCGGCATCGACCACGAAAAGCTAACGTTCAAGTTCCAGGGCCGCCACTACCGCCTGACGGACGTCCACGGCAATTTAGTTAAAGGAATCCTCGCCTGACCGCTTGGCTGACGATTACTTTTTCAGCGCCTTGGAGACCATAGCCTTCAAGTCCTTCTCAGCGGACTTGATGATGGTTTTCGGGCCGGTGGCCTTAATGAAAACAGCGCCCTGTTTACCGTCGATGATCGTGCCGAGTAGGCCGCTATTGGGTACCGGAACTTTGTTGCCACCAAACGGTGGGCCTTTCATGAATGTACCCACGGCAGTGACATAGGTGACCTTTGTCCCATTAATTGTCTCAATCACTGTTTTGGCGTTGAGTTGATCGGCCGGTTCCTTGAATTGCCCGAGCCAACGCTTCACATTTGCAGCTACACCACCCGCTCCGCCCGGTCCAAAGTGGAAGAACACCACTTCCGCCGACTTGCCGTCTTTGCCCTTGATGGCGAACTGCGCCTTGCGCATCGAAGACGACGGCTTTTGCGTCTGCCAACTTTTGGGTTCCTCGAACGAAATACCACCGGCCGAGAACTTCTCCGCCCGCACCGCTGCGATAGCCACCGCAACTGCTGCCAAACAAACAAAAATGCGCTCCCGATAGGTCGAGCCGTAGCTGATGAATACTTCCTTTGCCATGTGGTTTGTCACCGGGCGAACGTAGGTAGGTTTAAGAGGTGGGGCAAGCTTTCTGAACAACGCTTGGGTGAGGGGTTGGATCGGAAAACGCAGAGGACACGGAGACGCAGAGAACCGCACTCCATGACGCTGTCGCGTCCGCCGGAGGGCGCTTGGCAAAGCGCCTGGCTTTTATGAAGCCTGTATTTCGGCGATGAGGCTTTCGAGGCGGCGGCCGTACTCGACGTAGTTGTTGAACATGTCGTCTTCGCTGGCTTCGACGTTGCTGTCGTGGAAGACGACGGCCATGTGCGGCTCGATGGAGATGCCGGCATCGTAGCCGTTCGCCAAGGCGTCACGTAGGATGTCGCGGACACGACCTTCACCTTCACCGGGGAAGTTGTAGTCGGCGTCGCTTTTCTCCTCCACCCAGGTGCAGTCCTTAATGTGGATGTGTGCGGTGTGCTCGCGGACGTTTTGCCAATACTCCCACGGGTCTTGTTTGGGCCACGGCTGCGGCTTGGAGCGGTCGGCGTTGAAGATGGGGTTGGCGGTGTCGAACACCCATTTGAGGCCGGGGACTTTCTCTAGCAGCTCGACGCCGTGTTGCCAGCTCATGCCACCGTGGTTCATGCAGTTTTCGTGAACCGGCTGCAGACCCTCGTCGAGGAAGCGTTTGGTGACTTCGCGAAGTCGCTCGAAGACGAGCTCGGGCGTTTTGTCCGCGTCGCCGGCCGGTTTGAAACTCATGATGCGGACGAACTTGGTGCCGAGGCGTTGCATGCGCGGGATGGAGCGGTCGATCTCGGCGACGGTGACGTCCCACGGCGTGTCGACGGTTTTGGCCCAGTTGCATATGGTGGAGCCGAAAGCGTAGATGCCGACGCCGGCTTCCTCAAGCTTGGTGGCGACAATGTCGAACGCTGCGTCCGGGATGTCGTGGATGCTGCCTTTCTCGAAGCCGTCCACCTCGACGAAGCGGGCTTCGATCCATTTCCAGCCGAGTTCCTTTGTGGCACGGATTTGGCCGTCTATAGAGGGCGAAGCCTCGTCTGCGATTCCCATTAGTTCCATATCTTTATCTCCTGCAAACTATTTGCGAAAGCTGGCGCTAAAATCCTCGTTGCTGACCTCGACGACTTTCTTTTCGTGCGTTGAGCTGGCGATGAGCTCGTTGAGCTTGGCTTCCCATGCTGCGCCGTCCATCGGCAGATCAATCGCTTGGCCAAGCAGGCCGGAGTACACCATCACATTGGCCAACTCGACGGAGCCGATGCCGCTAGCGCCGGGGGCGATGAGCGGCTCGCCGTCGAGGATCGCGTTCACGAAGTTGGCGACGAGCTTTGCGTGGGCATCTTCTGCGCCGGGGATGGGGATTTCCTCCACGGTCGTCTTCGGTTGCTGGAAGCCGATCTTCGAGGTGCGACTCCATTCGTCGGACGACACTGCGTTGCGCGTTACGATTAACTTGTCGTTCTCCAGCAACGCGCGCCCCCTGGTGCCGGCGATTTCAAACCGGTTGCTGCCCGGTGTCTCGCCGGTGGAGGTGATGAACACACCGCTTGCGCCGTTGGCATATTCGAGGTAGCAAGTCACGTCGTCCTCCACCTCGATGTCGTGATGTTTGCCGATGCCAATGTGGCCCTGCACACGGGACGGCATGCCGACGATCCATTGCAGCGCATCGAGTTGGTGAAGGCATTGGTTGAGCAGCACGCCACCGCCCTCGCCCTTCCACGTGGCGCGCCAGTCGCTGCTTTGGTAATATGCCTCGGCCCGAAACCAGTCGGTCATGATCCAAATCACGCGAATCAAGTCCCCCAGTTCGCCTCCCTGTACCAGTTCGCGAATCTTTTGGTAACGCGGCTCGACGCGCATTTGGAACATGCCGGAGAACGTTAGCTCGGGCCGTGCCTCGGCGGCGACGACGAGGCGCTCGGCGTCGGCCTTGTGCGCGGAGATCGGTTTTTCCACCATCACATGCAAGCCGGCCTCGAGCGCGGCGATGCCGAGTGTGGTATGCTGAAAATGCGGCGTGGCAATCATTAGCGCATCAATCTCGCCGGAGGCGATCAGGGCCTCGCCACTGTCAAATGTCTTCAGCCCCTTGGCCTCGTACTCGGGAAGTTTGTCGGGGAAGGCATCCGCCACCGCCGTCAAGACGCCGCGTTCCACTTTGCCCTCGAGCAGGTTGTTGACGTGAATCTGCCCGATGTTTCCCAAGCCGACGATGCCGATGCGTACGTTGTCCATGCGATTGTTGATTGATCCGTGCCAATGACGAAACGGGTGGGGGGGAGTGTGCCACCACGGGCCATCGTCGCATAGGAAAATGTCCGTTTGGCGAAGCGTGACAATTCCGGGTTGACTTGCCCAAGGGATGTGCGAGTTTTCGCCGTACGCAGACTCACCGTCAATAAAAGCCATGAAAATCGAAATACTCAACGAATGTCCGGAATGTCTGCCGACGATGGATCGGCGGCGTTTTGTGAAGAGCGCTGCACTTGGCAGCGCCGCTCTGGCCGCGGCGCCGCTTGGCCAGGCGGCGAAAAAGAAGGCCGACACCGAGACACTGGTGGCCCAACTGTTCGGCAGTCTCAACGAAAGCCAAAAGAAAGTGGTGGCCTTTCCGTTCGAGCACTCGTTGCGCGAAAAAGTCGACAACAACTGGCACATCACCAAAAAGAGCATCGGCGAGATTTTCACCGGTGAACAGCAGGCGCTGGTGAAGGAGATTTTCTTGAAATTGCACAGCGAGCAATACGCCGAGACCGTGCTTGGCCAAGTGCGGCATGATTCCGAGGATGAAGGGTTCGAGAGCACGTCGGTGGCTTTGTTTGGCCAGCCGAAAACCGGCAAGTTCGAGTTTGTGCTGACCGGCCGGCACTGCACCCGGCGCTGCGACGGCGACTCAGTGGAGGGAGAGGCGTTTGGCGGGCCGATCTTTTACGGGCACGCCGCGCGGGCCTTCAACGAAGCGCCGGATCATCCCGGCAACGTCTATTGGTATCAGGCCAAGCAGGCCAACAAAGTGTTTGCGATGATGGACGGCAAGCAGCGGAAAATGGCCCTCTTGGGCAAAAGCCGGGGTGAGCAGGGAACCAAGACGGTGGCGTTGAGCGGCAAAAAGCATGGTTTGCCGGGAATCCCAGTGTCGGAATTAAGCAGCGATCAAAAGGGCCAAGTGCGCAAAACGATGGCTGATTTGCTGGCGATGTTCCGGGAAAAAGATGCCCAAGAGGCGTTGAAGATGGTTGACGCAGGCGGCTTTGACCACTTGCACTTGGCATTTTACAAGAATCACGATGTCGGTAACGACAAAATATGGGATGTTTGGCAAATAGAGGGGCCGAACTGCCTGTGGTTTTTCCGGGGCGACCCGCATGTTCACGCTTGGGTGAACATAAAAAGCCCTGTTTGAGCGATTTTTTTAAGCTAATTCAAAAAAATCGTTGACTAGGGTAAGGAGGGCAACTAAATTCCCTTCCCTTTTGGGGCGCAAACAAATCGCTAAGTCATTTGCTTTCAGTTGTTTAGGATGGAAACATGGGAGCAAATGAGTTTTTGATATTGCAGACAGGCTTGAAAGACAGGCGGCTACGTCGCTCGATGCCCATGTAGCTCAGTTGGTAGAGCACATCCTTGGTAAGGATGAGGTCACCAGTTCAAACCTGGTCATGGGCTCCATTAAGAATTTGTTTATTAGCAAGTATAACAAACTAACCAACAAAAAATAATCGAATGGCAAAAGAAGAGTTCCAACGCAAAAAACCCCATGTAAATATCGGTACCATTGGTCATGTTGACCACGGCAAATCGACCCTCACGGCAGCTATCGTCGAGGTGCAGGCAAAAAAGGGGATGGCGACCCCCATCTCCTATGCGGATATCACCAAGGGTGGTACTGTTCGTGATGAATCCAAGACGGTGACCATCGCGGTGTCGCATGTGGAGTATGAGAGCGAAAAGCGCCATTATGCGCACGTTGACTGCCCGGGGCATGCTGACTATGTGAAGAACATGATCACGGGTGCCGCCCAGATGGACGGAGCCATTCTCGTGGTGGATGCATCACAAGGCCCGATGCCGCAGACCAAAGAGCACGTTTTGCTAGCCAAGCAGGTGGGTGTTCCTGCTATCGTGGTTTGCTTAAACAAGTGTGATCTCGTTGACGACGAGGAAATGTTGATGCTGGTTGAGGAGGAGATCAAGGATCTGTTGGAGAAGTACGATTTCGACAAGGAAACTCCGATTGTTCAGTCCAGTTCAATGGGTGCAATGAACGGGGAGGAGAAGTGGGTAGAGTCTATCGCCAAGTTGTTAGAGGCTTGTGATAGCGGCATTCCTGACC
>JASLKI010000369.1 GCA_030747575.1 Verrucomicrobiota bacterium
CCTGTTCATCAGCACCAGCCAGTGGGGCGAGACGTACGCCTACACGCCGCGCGAGGCCAACAGCCTCGGCGTGCCGGTGGTGGCGTTCGACATCTCCGGCTACAATGAAATCATCAAGGACGGCCGCAACGGCCGCTTGGCAAAGACGGTCGATGATTTTATAGAGCAGGTAAAGTGGTTCGCCGCCGGCAACCGGCTTGATGGTAACATCCGGGAGTACATCCGTGGGCGCACCGACCACGCTGCTGCTTACGAGCAACTGATCGGGTTTTTCCGAGACTGCCTCGCGCCCAACGGCGAGAAGGGTTGAGTTGGGCGTGGGTTGACTTTAGCTTGGGTGCCGGGTGAGTCGTGAATCCGAACAACAAACGCCGAATCATTTCGCGTATGCGAAGATTGCCGAGGGGAGCAATCATCCGTGCAGTTTCTGCGTTATCCCCCGGATGCGCGGCTCGCATCGCAGCCGCAACCAGGCGGACATCGTGCAGGAAGCGCGGCAACTCGTCGCCGATTACGATTTAATCGCCGGACCGGCTTAGCCCAGATTGGCCAAGCGACACACAATGAACCTCCCTAACAAACTCACCGTCAGCCGGTTGGCATTGACCGTGTTTTTTTTGTTGGCGCTGTTCATCGACTTTCCGTTTCACTTCACGGTGGCGCTGGTGTTTTTTGTCGCCGCGAGCCTGACCGATCTCTTCGATGGTATCATTGCCCGCCGCCGCAACCTGATCACCGCCTTCGGGAAGCTGATGGATCCGCTGGCCGACAAGGTGCTGATCTGCTCGGCGTTCATCGCCTTCATCGAGCTAGGGTGGATGGCAGCTTGGATGGTGATTTTGATCGTGGCTCGCGAGTTGGCCATCACCGGGCTGCGGCTTTTGGCTGCCAACAAAAACCTCGTTTTGGCGGCGGAACGCCAGGGAAAAAACAAGACCATCTTTCAGATCACGGCGATCATCGCGCTGCTCGTCACGCACAGCCACACCGACTGGGGGATCGTCGGCCAACTGTTTGCATTCGAGATCGTCGGCCACGCATGGGTTTGGTGGGTGGCGGAGATTTCCAAGTGGGTTGCCGTGGCGCTGACAGCCCTCTCCGGATTCCTGTATCTCTGGAAAAACCGTGACGTGTACCTCAACGACTGCTGATCCGTGGACAGGCTCATTCTTCTCATCGCGCAGGGGCTGGGAACCGGCCGTTCGCCGGTGGCGCCGGGCACGGTTGGCACACTGCTTGGCTTGCCGCTGTTCATCCTGCTGCTGTTGCCGGGGAGCTTTGCATTTTTCGTCGTGTCACTGGTGCTTCTCGGCCTGGCGTCGGTTTGGTTTTGCGGCCGGGCGGAGACGATCCTTGGACTACGCGACCCTGGCTCGGTGGTCATCGACGAGATCGTAGCGGTGCCGCTCTGTTTCGCCGGCTGGGTTTCGTCGCTGTATTTCGCCAACGGCTCAATGCCGGAGTGGACCTATTTCTTCAGCGAAACAATCTGGCATTGGTCAATTGTTATCATGTTGTTGTTCAGACTGTTCGACATCGCCAAGCCGTGGCCAATCGGGCCAAGCCAGGCGTTCCCCGGCGGCTGGGGCGTCACGATCGACGACCTGTTGGCAGCCCTCTACGTCAACCTCATCACGCTGTTTTTCTGGGCTTGAGCGCTTGGAGCATTGGCCTAGACTTTGCCAAGCAATCAAGCTGATGAAAATCTCTCATCCCAAAACAGCCGCCCTCTTTTTCGCGGGACTCCTTTCGATTCAAGCCGCCCAGGCGCAACCGGCGCTCGAAACCAAGCCGCTGACAATCGAGGGTGACATCGCCTCCCACCTCGTCGCCGGTGTCGACCGGTTTTTGTTGCGTGAACTTTCAGTCTCCGTCGACCGGCGGGAGAAATATTGGCAACGCGACTTCACCTCCCATGCAGCCTACGCCAAGTCCGTCGAGCAGAACCGCCAGCGCCTGGCTCACATCATCGGGCTGAGAGATCAGCGCGTTGCGTTTGACGGGTTGACACTCGGGAGTACCACGGCCGAGTCGTCGCTCGTCGGGCAGACGGATCGCATCACCGTCCGCGCAGTCAGTTGGCCCGTGTTTGGCGACGTGACCGGCACAGGCCTGTTGTTGGAGCCGCGCGGCCGCGATTCCTTCGCCAACGTGATCGCTTTGTCCGACTGCAACCAGTTCCCCGAACAAATCGCCGGCTTGGCGGAAGGATTGCCGCCCAAGCTGCAGTTCGCGCGGCGCATGGCCGAGAGCGGCTGCCGGGTGGTCGTGCCGCTGCTGATCAACCGTACCGAGAAAATGTCCAAGCTCTCAAACCGCGAGTATCTGTATCGATCGGCATTTGAAATGGGACGGCACCTCATCGGCTACGAAGTGCAGCAGTCATTGGCCGTAATTGACTGGTATTCAAGGCGTTCGCCGGACACGCCGATCGGCATCATCGGCTGGGGCGAGGGCGGCTTGATAGCGCTTTACGCCGCGGCGGTTGATACGCGAGTCGATGTTGCGTGCGTGAGCGGATACTTCGACTCGAGGCAAAACATTTGGCAGGAACCGATCGATCGCAATGTGTTTGGGTTGCTCGAGCAGTTCGGGGACGCCGAATTGGCGTCGCTGATCGCGCCGCGAGCATTGATCGTCGATGCCGCGCCAGGTCCGGAGGCAACGATTCCCGGCGGGCGCGGCGCACCGGCGCGGGTGGTGTCACCGACGCTCGGCTCGGTGCGTGCCGAAGTGGCGCGCGCACAGAAACTGACCGAGGGCTTGAAGTCGAATCCGGGTATCCGCTTGGTCGCCGCCGATGAGCCGCTCGGCGGCCGGGCGATTGGCCAATTTCTGGGCTCACTCAAGCCGGGAGCCGTGATTGGCCAAGCGGGCGACTCGAACATCGTGGACCGGCGAAACGGCTTCAGCGTGGCCAAGCGCCACGCCAAACAGGTTCACGAACTCGACCGGCACACGCAATGGGTGCTGCGCGAGAGCCCGTATGTGCGCAAACAATTTTACAAGCCGGACACCTCGTCGGTGGCCAAGTTTGAGGCGAGTAACGAGAAGTATCGCAAGCAATTTTATGAGGATGCGATCGGCCGGTTCGACAACGAAGTGCTGCCGTTCAACGCGCGCAGCCGAAAAAGCCACGAGTCGGAAAAGTGGGTAGGGCACGAGGTCGTACTCGATGTTTTTCCGGATGTCATCGCGTATGGAATTTTGCTTTTGCCGCGTGACTTGAAGGCGAACGAGCAACGCCCGGTGGTTGTCTGTCAACACGGTTTGGAGGGACGCCCGCAGGATATTATCGAGGGGGATCATTACGCCTATCACGACTTCGCAGCCAAGCTGGCAGAGCGCGGGTTCATCACGTTTTCGCCGCAAAATATGTACATTTTCAAGGATCGTTTTCGCACTCTCCAGCGAAAGGCAAATCCGCTTAAAAAGTCAATGTTTTCAGTAATAATACCGCAACATCAGCAGATCGTGGACTGGCTAAAAACACTGCCTTACGTTGATAAAGAAAGAATTGCATTCTACGGGCTGAGTTATGGCGGAAAAACCGCGATGCGCGTACCGCCGGTGGTGACCGACTACTGCCTCTCGATCTGCTCGGCGGACTTCAACGAGTGGGTGGGCAAGAACGCCTCAACTCGCAATCCGCATAGCTACGTGAACACCGGCGAGTACGAGATTTTTGAGTGGGACCTGGGTAGCACGTTCAACTATGCGGAGATGGCCGGGCTCATCGCGCCGCGACCGTTCATGGTCGAGCGCGGCCACCACGATGGAGTGGCATCGGACGAAACAGTCGGATGGGAATTTGCGAAAGTACGAGCCCTTTATCAAGGAAAACTGAAGTTGCCGGGCCGTTGTGAGATCGAGTGGTTTGACGGACCTCATACCATCAACGGCAAAGGCACGTACGACTTTCTTCACCGGCATCTCGACTGGCCGAGGCGTTAGAAAACAAACGGGCATCGAGGATGCGATTTTCGGCTCAAAACCCCCCCAAAAAAAAAGTTCATTTTTTTTCG
>JASLKI010000370.1 GCA_030747575.1 Verrucomicrobiota bacterium
TGGGGCGCGCCGGGTCGAGTCAGGCCGGATCGCCGAGGCGACGGCGAGCTTCGAGCGGGCGGTGGCGCTCAAGCCGGACTTGCCGCAGGCGCGGTTCAACCTCGTCACCGGCCTGCTCAAACTGGAGCGATACAGCGCTGCACTGGGGCATCTCGAGGCGTTGGCCACCAAAAACCCGGGAGACATCGAGGTGCAACGCTACCTCGAGTTCGCTCGCGCAAAACTCCGCGAGGCCGCGAAACCGCCACGGTGACTTTAGGCCTCCGTAAAAATTTATCCGCTGCTTTGCCCCTCACCCTGACCCTCTAGACGGAAAAGTAAGCTGCTGAATTGTAGTGAACTCAACGGCATTCAAAATGCGCTTGGCCAAGCTCCCTCTCCCAGCGGGAGAGGGTTGGGGAGAGGGAGGAGGCAAACGACTTTTCAGAAGGTTACTGTTATGAGCGACTCCAATTCCGTTGCGGCGACATCGGGCTTCGACTAAAAACCTGGCGGTCATGTGGCGACTCTTTAAAGAATGCCTCTCCTTTGCGTGGCGGGAAAAGAAATGGTGGCTCATCCCGCTGATCGTGGTGCTGTTGTTGTTGGCCGCGCTCATCCTGTTCAGCACCGGCTCGGCGCTGGCGCCGTTCATGTATCCCTTCATGTGACCTGAGCGCATGCGCACCCTCCTCGGCATCTCCGCTTATTACCACGACTCGGCCGCCGCGCTGCTGGTCGATGGAGGGGTTGTTGCCGCCGCGCAGGAGGAACGCTTTTCGCGCCGCAAAAACGACGAACGCTTTCCAAAACACGCTGTCCGTTTTTGTTTGAAGCAGGGTGGCGTCAGCTTGGCTGATCTCGATGCGGTTGTGTTTTACGACAAACCGGTCGTCAAATTTTCGCGCATGCTCGAGAGTTTTTTGGCCATCGCGCCGGCCGGCTTACCGGCGTGGCTGCGGGTGCTGCCAACCTGGCTCTCGGAGAAACTCAACCTGCGCCAAACCATCCGCGACGAACTCGACGGCCTGCCGTCCGACTGCCCGATCCTGTTCACCGAGCATCACGTCGCTCACGCGGCGAGCGCGTTTTATCCGTCGCCGTTCGATCGCGCCGCCATCCTCACGGTGGACGGCGTCGGCGAGTGGGCGACGACGACGATCAGCCGAGGCGCGGACGACCACATCGAGATGCTGCGCGAGCTTCACTTCCCGCACTCGCTGGGTTTGCTCTACTCGGCGTTCACGGCGTACTGCGGGTTTCGCGTCAACTCCGGCGAGTACAAGCTGATGGGCCTCGCGCCGTACGGCGAGCCGCGTTTTACCGCTGCGATTATTGAAAACATGATCGATCTGAAGCCGGACGGCTCGTTCCGGCTGAACATGGATTGCTTCGATTTTCTCAAGGGCAGTAAAATGACCAACCGCCGGTTCGAGCAACTGCTGGGCGGGCCGCCGCGCGATCCCGAGTCGCCGTTCGAGCAGCGGCATATGGATGTCGCCGCCTCGGTGCAGGAGGTCGTCAGCGAGGTGATGTTGCGCTTGGCCAAACAGGCCCGCGAGGTGACGGGCGAACACCGGCTTTGCCTCGCCGGTGGCGTCGCGCTCAACTGCGTGGCAAACGGCAAACTTCAGCGCGCAGGTGTGTTCGACGAGATTTGGATCCAGCCGGCCGCCGGTGACGCCGGCGGCGCTCTCGGTGCCGCCCTCGAGGCATGGCACCAATTCAAAAATGCCGTACCGAAAGGGGAGGGTGAGCCCGATTGGCCCAGCGCGGGCGGCGACTCGATGCGCGGCAGCCTGCTTGGCCCGGAGTTCTCGGAGTCGGAAATTCGGCGGGCGCTCGAGGCGCACGGCGCGGTTTTCGAGCAACTCGACGAGAAGGCGATGCTCGAGCGCGCCGCCGGGCTGTTGGCCGATGGCGCGATGCTTGGCTGGTTTCAGGGGCGGATGGAGTTCGGGCCGCGCTCGCTTGGCAGCCGCTCGATCCTGGGTGACGCCCGCTTGGCTTCGATGCAGTCGGCGATCAACCAAAAGGTCAAGTTTCGCGAATCGTTCCGGCCGTTTGCCCCGGCGGTGCTGGAGGAGCGGGCGGGCGAATATTTCGACCTCACTGCCGAGTCGCCGTACATGCTGCTGGTTGCGGACGTGGCGAAGAGCCAGCGCCTGGCCATGCCGGCGGAGGAGTCGGCCGGCTTTGCGCGGCTGAAGCACGCGCGCTCGACGCTGCCGGCTGTGACACACGTTGATGGCTCGGCCCGCGTGCAGACGGTGGGCTGCGAACGGCACCCGTTTTTTTGGCGGCTGCTCAGGCAGTTCGAGCAGAGCACTGGCTGCGGCGTGTTGCTGAACACCTCCTTCAACGTTCGTGGCGAGCCGGTGGTCTGCACGCCTGATGACGCCTATCGTTGCTTCGTGAACACGGCCATCGACTGGCTGGCCATCGGGCCGTTTTTGCTCAGCCGCGAACGGCAGCCGGCGGAGAAACCGCAGCCCACGTTCGACCCCATCCCCGATTGATGCGCATGCGATTCAAGGACACACCAAGCGAACGGCGGAAGTTTCTGCTGTCGCTGGGCGTGATGTTGTCCGCCGTGGCCGGTGTGTTGTTGTGGCGGGCAGTCATCGCTTGGCCAGGAGCCTGGCTGGCGTGGGGGTCAGTCGCGGTGCTGCTGTGCGTTGGCTTGGTTTGGGATGCCGCGGGCCGGCGTGTTCACCGGGTGGGGATGACGTTTGGCTTTTGTATGGGACGAGTGTTCGGCACGCTGTTTTTACTGCTGCTTTTTTTTACCGTGCTGCTGCCACTTGGCCTGGCACTCAGGTTGTTAGGGAAGGATCTGCTACAAATGCGAAAATGGCCGCCCGGCGCCGAGTCATACTGGAAGATTCCCCGCCCGCCCGGCTCACTCGACAGGATGCATTAGGCAAGTTTCGGGTCACCGGGTGGTTTTCGACGGCTGGCTCCGGTTGATTGTACTTGCTAGTCGACAATCAGAATTTTGACATCTATTATTTCTGTGGCGTGAAGGCATCTCGGAAGAACAGTGGCCACCGGCTCGAGCTCCTTAAATTGTTTCGGATTCTCACTATCACTCTCTGCCTTTCGTGGACCGGTTGCTCCCGAACTTCGACTCCGGAGGAGCCCCACCCCCTTCCGCCATCACCCGACCTCGTTGAGGATATTCAAACCGCGCCAGGACTCGAACAAACCACCTTCATCGCGCCTCTCAAGGATGCCTACAAGCGCATTGATCCGATTGAGGACGGCTGGGACAGTGAAGCATTCAGTGCTGCTGCGACCAAGCAACTCAAACTGCTAGCCAAAAAACTGTCCGTTCCCTCAAGACTATCCAACGATTCCATCGCCAAATTCTTTACTCAGGACACCGCCTTGAATCTGCAACTTAAGCCTGCCAGATTATCAGAGTTCTACCGTGACGCCGAATTTCATATCCAACGCGGCGGCCCTGAGTCCGCACCTTTTCAGGATGACCCGGTTATTGCCTTCCAGTCTCTCCTGTCCAGCATTCAATCGACCAACATTCTTCAAACCGAAGTTAAACTCTACAGGGTGGATACGGGCGGAAATGATTTTACAAGTCATGTCCGGTTTAACGCCACCGGCCAATCCACCGAGGGACGAATACAAATCAACACTGAGTGGCTTTGTCATTGGACTCGAGACATCGAAACACCGCATATCAAGAGGATCGCTCTCCTTTCCTACGAGGAGTCCACTCGACTTGCCAAAAATAAATCCCCTCTCCTGAAAGACTGCACCGCCGATCTCCTTGGGCACAATCAGGCTTACCGGGAACAGTTGCTCCGTTCCACCGACCACTGGCGCTCACGCATTCCCGTCAATCTGGGGCTTGATGTTGTTGCCAACCACGGACTTGCGTTAGGCGACGTTAACGGTGACGGGCTGGATGATTTATACCTCTGCCAGAAGGGAGGACTGCCCAACCGCCTTTTCCTCCAAAACCCCGATGGAACCCTTACCGATCACACCGCCCAAAGCGGCACCGACTGGCTCGACTACTGTGCCAGCGCACTGATCGTCGATCTTGATAACGACGGTGATCGCGACCTGGTTGTCTCGCAGGACTTCAAGCTGCTCCTCATGGAAAACGACGGTTCCGGCCGCTTCGAACTCAGCTTCGGCACCTCCACTCATGCACAAACCTTTTCAATCACTGCCGCCGATTTCGATCTCGACGGTGACCTCGACATCTACGCCTGCGGCTACAACCCATCCGCCGACCGAGTCCGCTCCGGCACACTCGGTGAACCGCTTCCCTACCACGACGCCCAAAACGGCGGACGAAACATGCTCCTTCGAAACGAAGGCGAGTGGCAGTTCAACGACGTCACTGAAACCGTCGGCCTTAGCCATAACAACAACCGGTTCAGCTTTGCTGCTGCATGGGAGGATTACGACGACGACGGCGATCCTGATCTCTATGTTTCCAACGATTACGGGCGAAACAACCTCTATCAGAATACCAACGGCAGGTTCGTTGATGTCGCCGCCGAACTGGGCATCGAGGACATGTCTGCCGGAATGTCAGCTAGTTGGGGGGATTTCAACAGGGATGGTCGCTTTGATATCTATATCAGCAACATGTTTTCAGCTGCCGGCAATCGCATCACCTTCCAGCGCCAGTTTAAACCTGGCGCCCCCAAAACAATGCTTGCCCAATACCAGCGCCACGCGCGCGGCAACTCACTCTTCCAGGCCGATCTCGATGGAGGCGGATTCAGTGATGTCAGCGTCGAACAGGGTGTGACCATGGGCCGATGGGCGTGGGGATCCCGCTTCGTGGACCTTAACAACGACGGCTGGGAGGATCTTGTTGTTGCCAACGGCTTTATCAGCACGGAAGACACCGGCGATTTGTGAAGTGTCTATTGGCGGCAG
>JASLKI010000371.1 GCA_030747575.1 Verrucomicrobiota bacterium
CCTGGTGAAGACCGTGCCGATCGGCGGCGGCTTTATCACCGTGTTGGCCAAGGGAGACGTGGGCAGCATCAAGGCCGCCGTGGACGCAGGCACCAACGCCGCGGCCCGGGTCGGCGAACTGGTCAGCTCGCACGTCATCGCCCGTCCGCACGAGGACCTGTTGCAGGCGTTCAACAATCCGGCGGGCAGGGCGAACAAGTAACTAAAAACCATTACGCAAAAAAACATCATGGCTGAACAAGCAATAGGAATGATCGAGTGCAAGGGCTTCTGTGCGTTAATGGAAGCCAGCGACGCCGCCCTCAAGGCGGCCAACGTCACGATGACCGGTTGGGACAAGGTCGGCAGCGGATTAGTGACCGGTTTTTACCGTGGCGATGTCGCCGCAGTGAAGGCTGCGACCGATGCTGGTGCCTCTGCGGCCGCCGACGTCGGCGAAGTGGTGAGTGTGCAAGTCATCCCGCGCCCTCACGAAGACCTCAAGGGCTTGGGCGAGTGGTTGCACTAAGCATGCGCCTAGCCAAGCGACTGGCTGAAATCACGTGAAAATACTCATCGCCAACCTCGGGTCGACCTCGATGAAGTACCGCCTGTTTGATTTTTCAAGCGGCGACGGCGAGCTGTTGACGCGTGGCGGGCTAGAGCGGGTGAGCGACCACGCCGAGGCGATCGGGCAGGTGCTCGGCGAGCTTCGATCGGGCAACTGGATCGCCTCCGAGGATGACCTCGCGGCGGTGGGCTTCAAGGCGATCATGGCCGAGGGGCGCACCGGCTGTCTTGAGCTGACGCCGGAAGTGATCGACTCGATGGAGGCCTGCAACAATATCGCACCGGCGCACAACCCGCCCTACATCCGGGGCATTCGACTGTTTGCGGAGAAGATGCCAAGCGTGCCGCTGGTGGGGCTGTTCGAGACCGCGTTTTACCAGTGGGCACCGGAAGCCTCGACGCGCTATGCGGTGCCGCGAAGCTGGCACGACGTGGGAGTTCGCCGCTGGGGTTTTCACGGCGCGAGCCACAAATTTATCGCCGAGCGCTCGGCGGAACTGCTCGGTCGAGAAGACGTGGTTCAGCGCGCTCGCAACCTGTACGTCGATAATGCCGGGTCGCCGGTGGACGGCCCGCCGCTGCGGGTGATTTCCTGTCATCTCGGCGGCAGTTCGTCGATCACCGGTATCCTCAACGGGGCAGCGGTCGGCAACAGCATGGGCTTGAGTCCGCAGTCGGGTCTGCCGCAAAACAACCGCGTGGGCGACCTCGACTCAATGGCGGTGCTGCACATGATGCGCCGCGACAGCCTGTCGATCGACGACATCGAAAACGCCCTGTGTAACCAGAGCGGCCTCAAGGGGTTGAGCGGCGGCTATAACGACATCCGCGACATTGTCTCGGAGGCAGACTCCGGCAACGTGGAGGCCAAGCTCGCGCTAGACGTGTACGTGCACTCAGCGCGGCACTGGCTCGGCGCGTACTTCGCGCAACTCAACGGGCTAGATGCGCTCGTGTTCACCGCCGGCATTGGCGAGAACCGTGCCGGCATCCGTGCCACGATCTGCAGAGAGCTTGACCGGCTAGGTATCCGGCTTGACGCCGAAAAAAACGAGGCCGCTCAAGCCGAGGAAATGGTCATCAGCGCGGACGATTCACCAGTCAAGATCATGGTCATACCCACCAATGAGGAACTGGTCGTGGCGCGCGAGGTGAAACGCTATCTGGACCACAGGCGAAACTAATTTTTACCGTACAAAAACAAAAACTGATATGTCACAACAAGCAATAGGACTGATCGAAACGCGGGGCCTCGTGTCCCTGATTGAAGGAACCGACGCCATGCTCAAGGCGGCTAACGTGGAGTTGTCTGGCCCGGTGCAGCAGGTGGGCAGCGCGCTCGTGAGCTCGTGCGTCACTGGCGATGTCGCTGCCGTCAAGGCAGCCACCGACGCCGGCGCAGAAGCCATCAAGGCCATCGGCGGCGAACTCATCAGCGTACACGTGATTGCGCGTCCGCACAGCGATGTCGACACCGTGCTGCCCAAGCCGGCCAAGAAATAAGGAGGCCCTGGCATGTTCCTTGCCCGAGTAGAAGGGTCTGTTGTCGCGACCAAGAAGGATGAAGGACTGAGTGGCCGTAAGCTGCTGCTGGTTCGCCCCCAACTGGTTGACGAGAGTGATCCCGCCAAGCTTCGCCCCGGCAAAAACACCATCGTTGCGGTGGACTCAGTCGGCGCAGGCGAGGGGGAATTGGTAATGTTTACCCAGGGCAGTTCCGCTCGGCTGGCGCCCAGCATGAAGAGCGCTCCGGTGGACGCCGTGGTGGTGGGAATCGTCGATACGGTGGACGCGCTTGGCCAAGTGATCTACGACGCAAAGACCGACGAACAAGCCTGAAGCCGCTTGGCCAAGCGGGCCGCAAACCGATAAAACGAATAAGACAAAATGGCAAACGCAGTAAATGAAGCACTGATCCGCGACGTGATCGAGGACGTCCTCGGCCGCTTGGGCGGCAGCCCGGCGATCGTCACGGCGGCCCCCGCAGCCAAGCCGGCCGGTGATAACGAATCGTGTGGTTGTCAGGGCAAGGGCAGTGGTGGCAGGGATTTTGGCGTTTTTCAAACCGCCGACGAGGCGTGCGATGCCGCGGCCAAGGCGTTTCAGCAACTGCGTGGGCAGGGTGTCGAGGCGCGCCGCAGAATTATCGAAATCGTCAAGAGCCTTTGCGAGGAGAACGACAAAGAGTGGGGCCGCATCGAGCTGGAGGAAACGAAGATTGGCCGACTCGATCACAAGATTGAGAAGCTTCAAATCATCCGTGACGTGCCGGGTGTCGAGTGGCTGCGGCCGGACGGGCGCAGCGGTGATCACGGCATCACGCTCGAGGAATACACACCATTCGGCGTCGTCGGCGCGGTGACGCCCTCGACCCACTCGATTCCGACTCTGGCTGGGAACATCGTTAACATCGTCGCCGCCGGCAACGCGGTCGTGTTCAACGCCCACCCGGCGGCCAGTCGTTGCGCTGCGACGGCCGTTCGCAAATTCAATGAGGCGATCCATCGCGCCATCGGCATCGAGAACATCGCCACCATCATCGAGCAACCCACGCTCGAGTCGTTCGGGGAAATGTGCGCGAACGAAAACGTGCGCCTGCTCTGCGTGACCGGTGGGCCGGGCGTGGTGGATGCG
>JASLKI010000372.1 GCA_030747575.1 Verrucomicrobiota bacterium
CAATAAAAAAGTTTGTGTCTTGCCGCTTTTTTGGCATAAACCCGTTCCGCTTTTTAGGAAGTGGCTCGCCTCCTTGAGGTGAGTGAGCAGCCAATCCACAGTTTCTGGATGATTTTTCGCCGCCTTTTACTCGTCATAACAGTGATCGCAGCCCTGCCGTTCCCGGCCCTGTTCGGAGCGGAAGAGGCGACTGTCGCCAATGCTGTCCCCGCCGGGGAAGCCCACGGGTCAGAAGCCCACGGGGATGGCCATGCGGATCACTCGGTGACGCCCAAAGCGGTGGAGTTGTTCGACATCGGTCCACTGCCGGTCACCAACTCGATGATCTATACATGGATCATCATGGCGGTTATTTTCCTGGCAGTTCGAATGGGGACACGCCAAATGAACGATAAACCTTCTAAAATGCAGAATTTTATCGAGGCAGCTGTGGAAGGTCTGGAAGACATGACTGCCGGCATGCTTGAGCCCAAGGTGGTGCGCTGGTGCTTCCCGTTGGTGGCCACTTTTTTCCTGTTCATCGTGGTGTCCAACCTCATGGGCCTGTTGCCGGGCGTGGGTAGCATCACATATAATGAGCATCCGATTTTCCGCCCACCCACAGCCGACGCTAACACCACCATAGCCATGGCGCTCGTGTTTTTCATGATGAGCACGTACTGGGCATTTAAGTACAATGGCGTGGGCGGCCTTATTAAGCACATCTTTGGCGTCAAGGGCGGCATGACTGGGTTAGTGGTTATCCCGCTGTTCTTTATTTTCGTTTTCATTGGATTGATCGAGGTGATGTCGATTCTCATTCGGCCAGTTGCACTGGCCATGCGGCTTTACGGTAATGTGTACGGGGGTGAAAGCGTACTGACACTCATGCTTCACACTCAACCGCTCGGGCTGGCGGCGCTGCCGTTTTATTTCATGGAACTGCTGGTGGCCTGCGTGCAGGCGCTGGTGTTCACCATCCTCTGCATTGCGTTCATCGGCACGCTTTGCTCTCACCCTGAGGAGGAGGGCGAACATTGAGTAAGAATTTGCGGTCGGGACCATCCGCGTGAGTGGGCGGCCGCAGCCAACAAAAACAAAACTACAAAAGGATAAAAATGGAAATAATAGCTGCATTGGAAGGCAACTTCATACCGTTCGCGGCCGGCTTGGCCGGTTTGGGCGGAGCAATCGGGGTCGGCTTGGCGGGTGCCAAGGGGGCCGAGGCTGTGGGCCGCAATCCGGGCGCGTTCGGCAAAATCTTCACGACCACACTAATCGCCATGGCGTTGGCCGAGGGCTTGGCCATCCTTGGCTTCTTTGTGCTGCCGGGGCTGCTCAAGGGTCAGATGTAATATGGGCCTACTGCAAGACTTGGGAGTTGACGGCCCGAAGCTGATCGCGCAGTTGATCAACTTCGCGATCGTGCTGTTTGTGCTCTGGCGATTTGCCTATAAGCCGGTGCTGGAAATGCTCGAAAACCGGCGCCAGAAGATCGCCGAGAGCATGGACAACGCCGAGAAGATCAAGGCCGAGCTGGCCGAGACTCAGGCCGAGCGCAATAAGGTGCTGTCCGAGGCCAACCAGAAGGCCGAAAAACTGATCGCCGACGCGAAGGAAGCCGCCCAGCAAGTCGGCGAGGCAGAGAGCCAAAGGGCTGTAAAACAGGCCGAGGAGATCATCCGCAAGGCACGCGAAGCGACCGAGGCTGACCGCGAGCAGATGATGGTTGAGTTGAAGGCGGAGATCGGCCGGCTGGTGGTGGACACCACTGCCAAAGTCAGCGGCAAGGTGCTGACGTCCGACGACCACCAACGGCTGATCGACGAGACAAACAAAGAACTGGCGGCATAATGGGTACCCAAGTTCGGCGGTCAAAGACGCCGGCACAGAATCCCCCTGTCACCGGAGTAGAATTATAATTTGAAGATAACGAAACAGGCACGGCGCGAATCCAAGCAGCTTTTCAAAAGCTGCCAAGTTGACGACCGACTGAATGCCGATCGGGTGCGGAAGGCCGTGAGACTGCTCATCGATCAGAAGCCCCGGGGTTACTTTGGCATCCTCCAGCACCTCCAACGGTTGGTAAAACTCG
>JASLKI010000373.1 GCA_030747575.1 Verrucomicrobiota bacterium
CTGTTGGCGCGCGCGATCCAACACGAGTGGGATCACCTTCAGGGCATCCTGTTCATTGACCGAATGGACGCGATTACACGGGCCGAACTCAAGCAAGAAATTGACACCATTCAGGTTGAAACCAGGAAGGGGCTGGGTAATCAACGCTGAAGGGTGCTCTACCGCCTGACCCGAACATTTTGAAGTAACCTCAGGCTTCGCTGATATTTGGCATTGGCCATTCTACTGGCCTGCTCCGCTGCATCCAGTTCGCCTCCAGCCCGGTTGCGCTGCTCATAAGTCAATGGACTGCCCGGCTTCTTGGCTTGATCCACCATTACTCTCGCAGTCTCAAGTCGTTTCTTCTGGCGCAACATCATACCCCTTGTCATTTGAAGCACCTCGCCAAACTCCTTTTCAGCAACATCAAGTCGCCCCTGTTGTTGGTAGGCTTGACCGAGGTTTTGACGGGCATCAATGTAGCTCGGCTGCAGCCGAACCGCCTTGGTAAAGTAAAGAGCCGCCTTATTAAAGTTCCCTTTCATGGCAAACACGGTACCGAGGTTATTATATGTGTTCGGGTTGTCAGGGAAAATCTCGATGGACAACTCCAGGCAGCGGATCGCCTCGTCGTACTGCTTCTGATCCTTGCGAATGTTGCCAAGATTGTTGAGTGCCTCCGCGTATTTCGGAGTCACCTTAAGCGCCCGCTCGTATTCAGCGGCAGCCTTGTCGATTAACTGCGCATAGCCCTTGGCCTCCTCGATGGGGTCGAGATTTTGACGTTTGAGATTCTCACCCTTGACCTTATAGGCAATGCCCATGTTGAAAAACACCTCCGGATCTTCACCATTCTCGGCAAACTTGAGTGCCTCGTTGTACTTGGCCAGTGCGGCGTCCGGCTTGCCGGCGCTGATCAGTGTGTTGCCCTCGTTCATCAATGCCACGACCTTGTCAGGATCGCCCAGCCGGTTATTGCCCTCACCCTCCAGTTTGATGGCGTTGAGCTCCGCCAGAATATCGTCAACCGACTCTTCACTATCGGCACCGGTGGATGGCGGCAGCGCAGCATCGAGCGTCGGCGCAAGCGGCTCGACAGCCGACCCAGTCGCGGCAGGCTCCGGATCCGGGATTGCAGGCGACTCGGCAACCGGACTGGGCGAAACTGTATCCTGGCCCGGGTCGGACTGCTGTACCGACTGCTCCGAGCCGCACCCCCCAAGGAATACAACCAACGCAATGCAACCTGTGGTCTTCCTTTTTTTCGAGCTGCACACGGGCCGAAAACGTACCAGACTCCAGGCAAGTCGCAACGTTTATCCCTTAACTAAATCCCGTTAATTTTGCGGACAGGCAACCCATCTGCGCACTCAACACGTTCGTTTTGAGAAGATGAAAAAACTGTTCATCGAACCTTGAGTTACCTCTCCCAAATGCTGTTGAACTTAAAAAAACAATTCATCTACTGGGCCGGATTTACTGTAGATTACGACTTAGCTACTCTCCCGGAAAAGCAGGGTGAAAACTCAATAATTGCCAAATCAATTACCACAAAACTTTGATTGAACAACACTCTGTCTAATCGTATTTTCGCTTTGTGATGGTTAAGGAACGGGAGACCACCAACCAAAGTACGGCAGTGCCAAAAGAATACCACAACCGCCTAGCTGCATATCTTACTCCTAGGAATTTGCCGTACGAACTTAGGATGTCCATCTTGCCGTTTAAACCACACTTGTAAGTTGCCCGAATTGTATGCGTACCCCAATTGCGACTCTTCTGTATGCTGGATTCATAGTCACACTCATCGTATTTTGCGGCGCGCTTCTATACTTCAGGTCATTTGACTTTTACTTTGGCACTGCCAAAAACCCCAGTGTGCCGGTGGCGACGGATAACAGACATTTATCTGCTCCTGTCGTAATTGAGGCCAGAGGCAAGCGTTTTGAGTGGTCTTTTCTCTATCCGGGCCAGGATGGCGAACTGGGCACATCCGATGACTTTCGTTCTCATAAGGAATTGCACCTGCCGTTGGAAACGGACGTTATACTCAAATTGGAAAGTGACGATTTCATCTACATAATGTCTAATCCCGAATTAGGATTGAAACAAATCGCCGTGCCGGAGCTCACCCACACCTTGAAATTTCACACAGCAAAGATTGGACCGTTTGAACTGTTGGCAGATCCATTGTGCGGCTGGCGACCGTTGCACGATGATTTGATGGGCCGTGTTATTATTCACTCGGTAACAGATTTCAACGACTGGTTCAAAAAAATGGTTGCAGGAGCAATTACGAATCAATAATATTTCCTCCATGTTCTGCGAAATAAAACCATCCCGTCGGCTTCGCTCTCTTAACCGACGGAGCTTTTCTTTGCCGTCAATGTAACCTTTATTCCGGCAAAACCCGTACTTGGAATTTTATATTATGAGTTCACGCAAATCTAGATTACTCCCAATTGGGATCACTATGGTTGTTCTTATTGCGATCGCCACTTACTTCAAATTCAACCAAAGCGAACAGGATAAGTCAGAAGCTATAACTCTAAGCAAGAAACCCCTACCGGTGTTGGGGTTATTACCTGAATTCGAGTTGACCGACCAGGCCGTTGAGACGTTTGGTTCGCGTCAATTGCGTGGCAAAGCTTGGATCGCAAATTTTATTTTTACACGATGCTCGGCCACCTGCCCTGCGCAGACAGCGAAAATAAGCGAGTTCCAGAAGCAGTTACAGGATAGTCCGCTTTGGGACGAAATCCGGCTTGTCAGTTTCACGGTTGACCCAGAACATGATACGCCGCAAGTGCTTAGCGAGTATGCGAAAAACGCCAACGCTGATGTTCATCACTGGAAGTTCCTCACAGGTGAGCGTGAAGCTATTTGGAGACTAAGCAAGGACGGTTTCAAACTGCCGGTTAGTGAAAATACTGATCCCGCAATAGTCATCACCCACAGTCCAAAAGTTATGTTGATTGATCCTTACTTGCGAATCCGAGGAATCTACGAGGTCACTTCCAAGGAGGGATTGGCACGTTTACGTCACGGTTTGGACCAAGTATTAGTGGAGAAAGTGGCCGAGCCTGAAGAGGCCACCAACCCACCATGGCTTGAAGGTCGCCGCGAGGCACAACTCAAGACTGTGGACAAATTCAAGGTGGTTCACGACTTTAGCTTCACCGATGCTATCGAAGAGAGTGGCATTCTCTTCCGCAACAAGATTGTGGATGATGTGGGAAAAAACTACAAACCCGTCCATTATGACCACGGCAATGGCTTGGCCATCGCCGATGTTGACGGAGACGGCAATCTTGATCTTTACTTTGTAACCCAAGCTGGTGCCAACGGACTGTGGAGGAATCTAGGTAACGGTCGGTTTGAGGACATCACCGAACAAGCCGGAGTGGCGGTTGAAGATAAGATAGGTGTTACGGCCTCCTTTGCGGATATCGATAACGACGGCGATCCCGATCTCTACACAACCACGGTGCGAGGCGGTAACATGCTCTTTGAAAACCTTGGTGACGGCCAATTCAAAGATATCTCACAAGCATCGGGACTCAACCACAAGGGGCACTCCTCCGCAGCCGTGTTTTTTGATTACAACCGCGACGGGCTTCTCGATGTCTACCTGACAAACGTAGGCAAATATACTTCGGATAAAGTCTTAACAGTTACGATGGAGCAAGCCCGAGGTGAGAAAGAGGCAGAATATAAGTTCTTCTCCGGCCTTGATGATGCATTTTCGGGCCATCTACCGGCAAAAAAACGGAGTGAGGGAAGTATCTTGTTCAAGAATCTGGGTAACAATCGGTTCGAAGACATTTCGAAGAAAGTCAAGTTGCAGGACGAAAGTTGGACCGGCGATGCCACTCCCGTTGATTTCAATCAGGACGGATGGATCGACCTATACGTGTTAAACATGCAAGGAGACGACCAGTATTATGTCAATGTCGAGGGCGAGTATTTCGAGAAAAAAAGCCGTGAGGTTTTTCCACTCACACCGTGGGGTGCGATGGGCGTCAAAACGTTCGACTTCGAAAATGATGGTGACATGGACCTGTTCATCACGGATATGCACTCCGACATGAGTGAACAAGTCGGGCCTGAGCGTGAAAGTTACAAGTCCAGGCAGCAGTGGCCTGAAAGTATGCTACTCACCCAAGGCAAGAGCATCTGGGGGAACGCCTTCTATCGGAACAATGGCAAAGGAAATTTTGAAGAAGTGTCTGATCAAATCGGAGCCGAAAATTACTGGCCCTGGGGCATTAGCGTTGGAGATCTCAATGCCGATGGCTTTGATGATGTGTTCATCGCTTCCAGTATGAATTTTCCGTTTCGGTATGCTGTTAATAGTTTACTATTGAACAATCAGGGTTCGGAATTTTTAAGTAGCGAATTCATACTTGGAGTTGAACCGAGACCCGATGGGCGTTTCGCCGAGCCTTGGTTTGAACTCGACTGCGATGGTGAGGATAAAGACCACGCGCTGGCAAAAGGTCGATCGGGCCGTGTAGTAGTTTGGTCGGCATTGGGTACGCGATCATCGGTGATGTTCGATCTAGATAATGATGGCGACCTGGACATCGTAACCAACGAATTCAATTCCCGTCCCATGGTGCTGATCAGTAATCTATCCGAAAAGCACGACAAGTTGAATTATCTGAAAGTGAAACTAGTTGGTGAAAAATCGAATCGAGACGGGTTAGGTGCAGTGGTTAGAGTTCGCGCTGGTTCGCAAACGTATATGAAAGTACACGATGGGCAGTCGGGATATATGTCGCAAAGCCTCTATCCTCTCTACTTCGGTCTAAACGAGGTAACGAACGTCGATGAAATCAAAGTCACTTGGCCATCCGGCAACAAACAAACGGTGCCGGGCCCAATTGATGTGAATAGAACGATTGAGGTGAAGGAGCAATAATCACGCGGGAGACTGACCGAGTCATGCCTCAGCTAATCAGGAATGGGGCGATATCCTGCATTGAGGAACTCTTTAGCCCGTGGCCGAAAAAACTCATCGAATTCTGGATCGGGACAACCGAGCGAATTCTTTGTCGAATCCAGGTTACCGTTAAGATCAATCGTATCGCCGTTAAGGAAGCAACGGCGAACTATACAAGTGTCTTTAATGTCTACTTCGTAGCGGGCTCCGGTTGGCCAACCGCCCTTTGCGTTGTTCATCCAAAAGATCGAGTCCTCGTAGATACTTCCAGCGCCGGAATCGTCCACGCCGTTCCTGTTCCCCGTAAACGTACAACGCCGGACGATCACTTTTGAACCCGGAAACAGCGTAAGAGCTCCCGCACCGTGCTTAGGCTTCCATTTACCGACTTTGGCGCTTCGCTCATCCAGTGGGCCGTTTGACATGTTATTCACGAACAGGCAGTTCTCAATGACGGCAGAACTCCCCCATAACAAGTCGACTGCCGAACCGGTGACCGGGCAGCGGTTGTTGCGGAAAATACAGTTTTTAAGCAGCACAGAACCTTCCATGTAATCACGGTGATCAATAGAAACCCCTCCGCCACAGGGACTGGAATAGTTATTGTACACCTCAACATTTTCAATTGTGGGATAGGAACGTCCAAATATTTTGATCCCACCGCCATCGGTATGGAAGTACATGTTTTTATTTATATCTAATCGGGGTTCCGAAAGCTCAGGTTGAATCAATCCCGATTCGGTTGATCCCGTCACAAAATTGTTCGCCCCCGTAATCTTGAATCCTCGGAAAACTGTGTTTCGAGTAATTCCGTCACCAAAATAGACCACGTGGTTCACAATCGCCGGAAAACCTTCATGCTTTTCGTTGGCAATCTCAGGATTGGCGGCAGTCAGGATAACCTCTCCGACCGCCTCAAGCGTTATTCCGTCGTGCTGCTCATTTAGCCAGATCAGCGCTTGGCCATGTTGGCTAGGGCGATACACACCCGCGTGGACCTTGACATGTTTCCGGCCCGTGTCTTTTGCGACTGCATCGAGAACAGCTTGGATATCGTTGCCCGGATAAACGTCACGCAAGGAATGGATGCTCGGTTTATCTGTGGAACTGTTTGAGCACCCACTCAAACAGCCCGTAATCACAGCAATGGCAGCAACGCGCATAAAAATCGCATGTAGTAATCCAATAAAGTGATGTCGTTGTTCGAACTGAGCCATGACGGTTTGATCCGTTAGCCAAAAAATGCCTATGGTTAACTAGCTAGTAAAGCGAAAGCGATCGGGGATTCAACCACGGAAGGCAATCAAATCTTAGCCAATTGAAATCATAGTCCTCAACCTCAATCATATTGACTAGTCAAAGTGAATTCAGCGCTTGGCCTAATGCACTTAACTCGGTTACTATTCGCTACCGATCATTTCGTTACCCAATGCACCTAAAAACCATTACCATTCTGACCGCGCTTGGCTTGAGCGTCGGTGCTTTGTTCGCCCGCGAACTCAAAGAGTTCGACAACGATGTCAATTACGACGAGGCTCGCGTACCTCCCTACGACCTTCCCGACCCGCTCATTACCGCCGAGGGCAAACCAGTCACGACCACCGAGCAGTGGATGAACGTCCGCCGGCCGCAGATCCTCTCGCTGTTCGCCAGTTTCATTTACGGTGCCGTGCCCGTGCCGCCCGATCCCATCGAGCAGACATACCGTGTCATCAAGGAGGATAAATCGTTCATGGACGGCAAGGTAACCAAGCTCGAAGTAGCCATCCGATTCAAAAACCGGAAAGGAACCGCCGAGACGCGCGTGCTGGTTTTTTTGCCGAACAAAGCCAGGGAACCTGTCCCGGCCTTCATGATGCTCAGCTTCGATAATCCCCGCGGTAGCAGTTTTAACCTCAGCTCAAGCCGTAAAGGTCATCTCCGCAATGGCGTGCCTCTTGCTCATTTGGCAGATCAAGGCTACGCCTATGTTTCCGTGTATCACGGCGACTTGGTGGGACACAACGAGGTGTCGTTCGGTGGCGGCATCCACAAGTTGTTTTTCCGCGACGGTCAAAGCTTCCCTAAGGCACACGAGTGGGGCGTGCTAACTGCCAACGGCTGGACCGGCATGCGAGCGCTCGACTACCTCGAAACCAACAGCCGGGTCGATGCCAGTCGAGTCGCGGTGATGGGTCATTCCAAAATGGGTAAGGCCACCCTTTGGGCCGCGGCACAGGATCAGAGATTTGCGATGGCCATCTCCGCACAATCCGGCTGTGGCGGAGCGGCGTTGTGGCGCCGAAAGTTCGGCGAGACGATGGCCAAGCTCAACCGCTTCCCACACTGGCTCAGCATCAACGCCCGCAAGTTCAACGACCACGAAGACGATTTACCGGTCGATCAGCATATGCTACTGTCGCTCATCGCGCCACGCCCGGTTTATGTCGCCAGCGGCACGGCGGACACGTGGGCTGATCCGCACGGTGAATTTCAGTCCGCAAACCACGCCGGTCCGGTGTACAAGTTGCTCGGTAAAAAACCGCTGAGCACCACCAAACTGCCGCCCCCCAACCAACCGCTGCTCGACGGCGACATTGGCTACCACATCCGAACCGGCGGCCACTCCGTCGAACCGTACGACTGGCAGCAATTCATCAAGTTCGCCAACCGCCATCTGCAGGGCAAGTAACCTTCGCCAAAAGCCGTTTGCAGTCATATTGATTTCTGCTTAGCTTTCCGCAGCTTAACTGGTGATGCGACCTCTTGCACAGAAACTTGGCCATGCGCTTGGCTTAGCCTCTGTTCTCCTGCTGGCAAAATCGACCGGGTCGGCTAAGCCGGAGTTGTCCGGCAAGCAGATTTATTCGCGGCTCTGCGCCAATTGCCACGGAGAACAAGGCCAAGGCGTCCCCGATGAACACGACGAGCCGCTTGCCGGCGATTGGCCGATCGAAAAACTCACGCGCGTCATCACCCGCACCATGCCGGATGACGATCCCGAAAAATGTATTGGTGACGAAGCCGAGCGTGTGGCCCGCTATATCTTCGATGCGTTTTACTCCCTCGACGCTCAGTTTCGAAACAAACCACCGCGCATCGAGTTGACTCGGTTGACCAACCGACAATACCTCCACTCCGTCGCCGACCTAATCGGAAGTTTTACGGGTCACTCGGAGCTTGGCGAAGCGGGAGGACTCAAGGCCGGCTACTACAACAGCCGAAGCCATGGCCGGAACAAACACAGCATAGATCGCACGGACGCCACCGTTAACTTCCAGTACGGCGCCAGCACTCCGGCTCCGGACAACAAGGAATACAAGGCGGAGGAATTCTCAATGCGCTGGAGCGGTTCGGTGTTCGCGGAGGAAACCGGCGACCACGAGTTCATCGTCACCAGCGAAAACGGTGTCCGGCTTTGGGTTAATGACATGAATCTCAAGTTGATCGAGGGCTGGGTGTCCAGCGGCGAGCTTCGGGAACTCACCGGCACCATCCGCCTCATCGGCGGTCGTGCCTACCCGCTGCGCCTTGACTTCTTCAAATACAAAAGCAGTAGCGCCTCCGTTAAGCTCGAATGGCACCCGCCGCACGGCATCAGTCAGGTTATCCCCGCCCGCAGTCTTTCTCCGAACTCCACCAAGAGCACTTTCGTAATACGCCAACCGTTCCCGCCGGATGACAGCAGCATTGGCTACGAACGCGGCAGCGCCGTCTCCAAGCAATGGGACGAAGCTGCCACGTTCGCTGCCATTGAGACCGCCAATTGGGTTGCCGAACATCTCGACCAACTCGCCAGCACGTCAATGACAGACAAGGACCGCCTGGCCAAGACGCGCGCGTTCAGCCAACAATTTGTTGAGCGCGCCTTCCGCCGGCCACTCACCGCCGAGCAGCAACTCTTCTTCGTCGATTCGCGTTTTGCCGACAGCAAGCCGGCGTCCGACTCCGTCAAGGAAATCGTATTACTCTCACTCAAGTCTCCACGATTCCTCTATCCCGACCTTGCCCAAGCAGATGATTACTCGGTCGCCACCCGGCTCGCGATTGGCCTATGGGACTCGATGCCGGATGACGAACTGCTTCGCGCCGCAGCCGCCGGACGGCTAAAGACACCGGATGAGGCGCGGCAACAGGCGCTGCGGATGCTCCGCGATCCACGAAGCCGCGCCAAGTTACGCAGCGCCTTTCACCACTGGCTCGGGCTAGATCACGCCGAGGAAATCGCCAAGGACACCGAACAGTATCCTAATTACGACAAATCACTCGAGGCCGACCTTAGAACGTCGCTAAACATCTTCCTCGACAACATCGTTTGGCGAACTGAAGGAGCCGACTTCCGGAAACTGTTCAACTCACGGCACCTTCCATTAAATAAACGGCTGGCCGGGTTTTACGGAGCGCAACATGTCGAACACATTGGTGAGTTTAGCCCTTCGTTTTTTGATCATGAACGGGCCGGCTTGCTGACCCACCCCTATCTGCTTGCTCTTTACTCGTATCACAACAGCACCTCACCGATTCATCGCGGCGTGTTTGTCACCCGCCACGTTCTTGGTCGTTCACTCAAGCCACCGCCCGCGGCGGTCGTATTCAAGGACGATGCATTTGACCCAGACATGACGATGCGCGAAAAAGTCACCCAACTCACCAAGCCCGATGCCTGCATGACCTGTCATGGAATCATCAACCCGCTTGGCTTCACGCTCGAACAATTCGACGGCATCGGCCGGTTGCGTAAAACGGAAAAAGGGAGACCAATCAACACTATCTCGGATTATCTCTCTGCTGATGGCGGCGCCGTCCGGTTGAGCAGCGCCGGCGACCTTGCACGCCACGCCATAGAAAGCCCTAGTGCCCAAAATAGATTTATAGAGATGCTCTTTAATCAGGTTGCCAAGCAGCCGGTTCGGGCCTACGGTTCCGGTGTTCTGAAGCTGCTGCGCGGAGATTTCGCGGCTTCCGGTTTTAACGTGCAGTTTTTGCTGGCTGAAACGGCTGTTATCAACGCCCTGAGTGGGATCGACCCGGCGCTGCCAATAGAAAAGAACTAAATCATGAACCCTCTTGATCGCAGACAGTTCATCCGGGACATCGGGGTCTCGACAGCAGCGCTGCCATTCATCACTGGGCTGCCGAGCCTCGGCCTGGCCGCAACCACGCCACGCCGGCAACGGCTTGTCGTGATGTTCAGCCCCAACGGCACCATCCCGAAAAACTTCTGGCCGGACGCAACCGGCAGCGACTTCGAGTTGAAGGAAATCATGAAGCCGCTCGCCCCGTTCAGGGATCGCATGCTTGTCCTCAACGGCCTTAACAACAGGGTGCGCGGCGACGGGGACAGCCACATGCGCGGCATGAGCTGTTTGCTCACCGGCATCGAGCTGTTCCCGGGTAACATCCAGGGCGGCTCCGATACACCCGCCGGCTGGGCCAAGGGCATCTCGATTGATCAGGAGATCAAAAACTTTTTTCAAAGCCGCGAATCCACCCGCACCCGGTTTGGCTCGCTGGAGTTTGGTGTAGGTGTCTCGGATCGCGCCGATCCTTGGACGCGCATGTCGTACGCCGGCCCAAATCAGCCCGTCGCCCCGACGGATGACCCATACCAGATGTACCAGAAGCTCTACGGCCAACTCCGAGACCGGGACAGCCTGTTGAGCATTTTGGATGAAGTGCGGGATGACCTCAATCGCGTCTCCAAAAAAATCAGCGCCGAGGATCGGCTACTGCTTGAGGAACACGCCGGATTCGTCCGTCAGATGGAAAAGGAGTTTGGCCGTGTCGACAACAATGCTCTGATCAGCAATCCGCCTAAGTTCGAAGCTGGTATCACCAATCAAAACAACAATGTCCCCCGCCTGAGCCGGATGCAGATCGACCTGATGGTGAACAGCTTCGTCAACGACTTCGCGCGGGTCGGCACGCTGCAATACACGAAGTCGGTCGGCCAAGCGCGGATGAACTGGCTCGATATCAAAGACGGGCATCACGGTCTATCCCACGAGTCGGACAAAAACGAAGACGCCGTCGACAAACTCACACGCATCAACAAGTGGTTCGCCGGTGAACTGGCCTACTTGGCCAAACGATTGGCTGAGATCCCCGAGCCGGGTGGCAGTGGCAGCCTCCTCGACAACACCACCATCTTGTGGACCAATGAACTGGGCAAAGGCAACAGCCACACTCTTAGAAACATTCCGTTTGTCCTGCTCGGCAAAGGGCTTGGTTTCAAAATGGGCCGCTCACTGGACATGAAAGGTGCGGCACACAACCGTCTGCATATGGCCATGGCTCATGCCGTCGGGCACCACCTCAAGACGTTCGGCAACAAGAAGCTAAGTCAAGGCGGCCCACTCAGCTTGACCTGACAAACAGCGCGCCTGCCAAGTTTCCCCACCCTACCCCAGGATGCCGCGCACCACTCGGCCGTGGACGTCGGTCAACCGGAAGTCGCGACTGGCAAATCTGTAAGTGAGTTTTTCGTGATCGAAGCCCATCAGATTCAAAATCGTCGCGTGTAGATCGTGAACATGAACAGGGTTCTCGGCAGCTTGAAAACCGAACTCGTCGGTTGAACCGTAAACCGTTCCACCCTTCACACCACCACCCGCCAAAATCATCGAGAAGCCGGCAGAATTGTGATCACGGCCCAGCTTTGATTTGCCGGCGTTGGTGATCTCAACCGTCGGCGTGCGGCCAAACTCGCCACCCATAATGATCAACGTCTCATCAAACAAACCGCGCTCTTTAAGGTCTGCGATCAGCGCGGCGATTCCCTGTGAACATTCCTGCGCAAGTTTGCGATGATTCTTCTCGATCTCGTCATGGTTGTCCCAGGGCTGCCATTTGCCGTGCCAAACCTGCACAAATCGAACGCCCCGTTCGATCAGTCGCCGGGCCATCAACAACTGACGCGCCTGCGTCGTTTTGCCGTAGCGTTCGCGAATGAATCTAGGCTCCCGTTGAACGTCGAATGCATCCGTCGCTTCCATCTGCATCCGATACGCCTGCTCGTAGCTTTGGATGCGCGACTCCAGCTGCGGATCATGCCCGAGCGCGTCCAGATGTTTTCGATTCAGGGCTTGCAACAGGTCGAGTTGGCGACGTTGCGCAGCAAAATCCAATCGCGGATTGCGAATATTCTCGATCAGTTTTTCCACTTCGGTGTGTTCGGTGTTCACATACACACCCTCAAAGATTCCTGGCAAAAACGACGACCGCCAGTTGTCCGGCCCTTTCACCGGATGACCGCCCGGACACATCGCGATGAAACCGGGTAGGTTACGGTTCTCAGTGCCCAACCCGTACGTCAGCCACGAACCCAGACTTGGGCGCACCAGGGTGTTGTCGCCGCTGTTCATGAGCATCAACGACGGCTCGTGGTTCGGCACATCACACTTCATTGAGCGTACTACGCAAAGATCATCGGCATGTTGGCCCAAGTGCGAAAACATCTCGCTGATCGGAATGCCGCTCTGGCCGTATTGCGTGAATTGAAACGGCGAGGCAAACGCGGCACCGGTCAATCGCTCGGTAATTAGATTAGGCGTCGGCAACGGCTTGCCGTCGTGCTTAGCCAAGAGCGGTTTCGGATCGAAGCTGTCCACATGCGACAAGCCGCCGTTGAGAAAAATGTGGATAATGTGCCGTGCTCGAGGCGCAAAGTGTGAACCACGCGGTGCCAGTGGATCAACCTGAACGCGGGCATGATGTCCCGAGTCGGCGAGCACACTGTTTAGGCCAAGCAGCGCAAACCCCATCCCCGATCGCGCGAGAAAGTCGCGTCGGTTGACCAATCCGGCTTGGTTGGGGTACGGCAAATTCATCTCATCAATCCATAAAGGATAACTCGGGGTTCATTTCAGTCCCTGTTAGCGGAATTTTTTGAACAATCAAACTGTTGCTGGCACTTCTGCTGGCACTTTTTTGAGGCCATCGGTGGCAGCGCGATACCCAGCAAGAGTGTCGCGTTCGATGTTGGTGCAGACCGAATCCCTGCCCCTGACCTCTGAATATGGAACCCAGCAAATCTCATCGTGCGGAATCAGAAGCAACCCGAAATAGCTTTAATCGCTAACTGAGTAAAGCTTGGAGGTACACCGATTATCCCCACTCTGTCTGATTAGTTCGTTTCAAGATCAGTGAATCCTCTACAATATTTAATACCCCTTGAAACCTAATCTAATTGAGAAGATAATTTCCGTGCCGTGAAATCACTACCCGTTTCAATCATTGGAGGCATGCTGCTGGTGGGGTGTGGTGAGCCGTCGGATTTTCACAAAGCTGCCGGTGCTGGAAACATCGAAGCCGTCAAACAACACTTGGCTGCTGGTACTGATGTGAATGCAATCGATAGGCGTGGATGGACTCCTTTGCATCAGGCGGATGTTAGAAAGAAGCGTTCGGGTGGATGGACTCCTTTGCATTATGCGGCTTACAGTGGTCACAAAGAAATCGCTGAACTGCTAATCGAAAACAATGCGGATGTGAGTGCAAAGGATCAACATAGAACAACTCCTTTGCATTATGTGGTCGCAGGAGGTCACAAGAAAGCTGCCGAACTCCTAATCGGCAAATGTGCGGATGTGAATACGAAAGATGCTGCTGGAATGACACCGTTAGATTTTGCCATCATCTACAACCACCCCGAAACCGCCGACCTCCTCCGCAAACACGACGGCAAGACCAAGAAGGAACTGGAAGCTGAAGGCAAATGAAACACCTAATGGCAGCTAATCCTTCACAATTCACCCGAAACCTCCTCTGCATCGGACTTTTCTCATCTGGCCTATCTACGGTATGTGCCACTGAACTGACTTCGGATGATTTTTATCAACGTGAGCAAGTTCAGGAGATCCGCCTGACCATTAGCGGATTGAATTTGAAAAAAATGAAAGAGGCATTACCGGAACGCAAATACGTTCCTGCCACTTTTCACTGGCGTAACATCCGATTGGAAAATGTTGGCGTTCGCTACAAAGGTAACAGCTCATCGCAACCTCGTCAGAGCCACAAACGCGGCTATCTCATCAAGGTCAATGAATTCAAAAAAGGTACACGCTTCCTTAAGCTCCGGCGCATTGCACTTGATAATGGCGTTCAATTTGGAAGCCTTTTCAGCGAACCTATTGTGACCGACATCCTGCGAGATTTGAATGTGCCGGCTTCGCGTTTCAACTACGCCAACCTGTTCATCAACGATGATTATCAAGGTGTTTATGGCAACGTTGAACGAATCGATGAATCATTTATAAAAAGGCATTTCGAATCAAAGAAGGGGCCGTTATACAAAGTTCATATGGGAGGGCCCGGGGCCAATTTCTCGTATGCAGGTAACGATCCAGCTCAATACAAAAAAGGATTTGAACCAAAGAATGAAGCTGCCGAAAAGTCATTTGATAAACTAATCGACTTCATCAAGAAAATCGACAAAGACGGTAAATCAAACTACGAACAAATGTTGAGTGAGAATTTAAGGCTGGAGAATTTTTTAAAAATAACTGCCGTAATGCTCTTTGCGGGTTGCTTTGATCAACTTACGGGCTGGAATCCCCACAACTACTATCTTTATCGCAACCCAAAAACAGATCTATGGAGCTATATTCCGTGGGACTTGGACGTCGGTTTTGCCGACCATGCTTTCGGGAATATTCCTGTTATTGATGGTTGGCACGCCGCTTGGCCAATTCCCGGCGGCCCGCCTAAGCCCATCCTTGAAAACATCGTCACGAATCCAAGCCTCCTTAAAAAATACAGAGAGACAGCTTCTTTTATTCTGGAAAAATATTTCAAGCCAGATCAACTACATTCGAGAATCGACAAACTATACGACTTGATCAAAAAGGATTTGGCCAAAGATTCGTATCCAGCGAAACGCATCACCAACCCGAGGGATACTGGCTACGATGATATAATTCTCTCTTTTAAAAGTTTCATCGATAGACGGTACCAATTGGCCCGCCAACAATTGGATAATCCGGGGCCACGACCAAAAACGAACAAACAAAACCACTCGCAACAGCATCAGCGTCCCGAGCCGGGAGATTTGCAAAACGGCCCTACCGATGTGGTGATTATTTCTCGCACAAAAAACTCGATAAAACTGGAGTGGAAGGACAACGCCGTTAACGAAGCAGGGCATATCGTGCAAAGGGCCGATATTGAAAGCGCCGGGAAGTTTCGCAACCATATCCCTTGCCCCGGCAGATCAGAGACCAACGCAATTGATGTGCATGTTAGCCCCGGCAAAACCTACCGATACCGCGTCTATTCTGTGTTTTCGACGCCCAATGGCTATGCCGGATCCAAGCCTTCGAAGGTCGTCGTTTCTGCTCCTCCCCCAAAATCGGGAAAGAAGTAATGGCCTTCTTAGGAAAACACGGCGGCCAGACGGGTGAAAAATTGAAAGCTGAAGGGAAATAACCAAATCCACCACATGAAGAACCTCATCCTCTCCCTGATCTTTCTGGGTGCCCTGCCTAGCTTCGCGCAACAACTGAAGTTGCAAGCGGAGTACCGCCTCGTATTGCTAGGCGGCGGCCTCGGAGCACGCATGATGCACTATGGTCATTTCGAAACCGCCCTCCATGAACGATTCCCCACCCATCAGTTGTTCATTCGCAACATGTGTGACGAAGGGGGCACACCGGGATTTCGGCCCCACTCCGCCCGCAACAGTCCCTGGGCCTACCCGGGTGCGGAACAGTTTCGCGTGCTCGGAACGGCCAGAGACCGCTGGGGATCCGGTCATACTGGAAACGGGTTCTACAAATCGCCTGATAATTGGCTCAAGACACTGAAGCCCGATCTGATCATTGGCTTCTTTGGCTACAGCGAGTCCTTCGCTGGCCCCCAGGGTCTCGTTGCGTTCAAAGCAGAACTCGCGGGATGGATCAGGCACACCCAGGCCACGGTCTACAATGGAAAGGCGCCGCCGCAATTGGCCCTAGTCTCCCCTACTGCCTTTCAGGATTTGTCCCAACTTTATAACACCCCCGATGGCGTGCAGGAGAATGTCAACCTCGCGCTCTACACGAGCGCGATGAAGGAAGTGGCAGGCGCGCACCGCGTTTCATTTGTGGATGTCTTCTCCTCCACCCAGCAGTGGTTCGAGGCGAGTCCGGAACCACTGACCCGGGACGGTGCATTGCTGACCGATGCCGGGTATGCCAAGCTGGCTCCCCTCCTCCTCGACGGAATCTTCGGCCCGAGCAAACGAACCGCCGCTCCCAATCCCCAAACGCTCCGCAGCGCAATCGCGGAGAAGAACTGGCTCTGGCAAAATTTCTACAAGATCCCCAACGGAGTCCATGTTTTCGGCCGCAGGCATCGGCCACATGGACCAAAGAATTATCCCGCCGAACTGAAGAAGCTCGCGCAAATGTTGCATGTGCGCGACCAGGCGATCTGGGCTGCACTTTCGGGGAAAAGCCTGGATCTGCTGGCGGGCGATGCCCGGACCGAGACCTTGCCAGACATGGGCAAGCCGAGAGCCCGCTACCAGCCCGCGCAAGATGCCACCAAGACAATCGCGGTGCCGGAAGGCTACCAGATCGAGCTATTTGCTTCCGACGAACAGTTTCCCGATCTCGCCAATCCGGTCCAACTCTCCTTCGACAACAAGGGGCGGCTTTGGATTGCCACCATGCCCAGTTACCCGCACTACAAACCGGGCGACACCAAGCCGAATGACAAGCTGCTCATTCTCGAAGACACCGACCATGACGGAAAGGCCGACAAGCAGACCGTTTTCGCGGACGGCCTGCACCTGCCCATGGGCTTCGAATTTGGCCCGCACGGCGTGTATCTCTCGCAGGGCTATTCCCTCGTTCATCTTCGCGATACCGATGGCGACGACCGCGCCGATGAGAAGGAAATCGTCCTCAGTGGTTTCGACGACCACGATACCCATCACGCGATCTCCGCCTTTTGTGCCGACCCCTCCGGTGCCATCTACCTGGGGGAAGGGACCTTCCTGCACAGCAACGTCGAAACCGCCTACGGAACGATCCGCAGTTCGAACGGCGGCTTCTTCCGCTACAATCCGGCGCGCCGTCATCTCGAGCGAAGCGTGCGGCTTTCCATTCCCAATCCCTGGGGCATCGCCTTCGACGAATGGGGCCAGAATTTCTTCGCCGACACCTCGGATCCCAACATGCGATGGATGCTGCCCGGGTCGGTGCGGGTGGGTTACGGCAACTTCGCGCCCAATCCGCCGAATCTTTTGTCCGTCCGGGTGCGGCCCACCTCCGGTCTCGAGTTTGTCTCCAGCCGCCACTTCCCCGACGAAGTCCAGGGCGACATCCTGATCAACAATACGATCGGATTCCTAGGCACCAAACAGCACACCATGGCGGACGAAGGCACCGGATTCAAAAGCACCTTTCGCCACGATCTCGTCAAGGGATCGGACCGCAACTTCCGTCCGGTCGACATGGAGTTTGCACCCGATGGCTCGCTCTACCTGGTGGACTGGCACAATGCCCTCATCGGCCACATGCAGCACAACGCCCGCGATCCCGATCGTGATCACAGTCACGGGCGGGTCTTTCGGATCACCTACCCCGCCCGACCACTGGTCAAACCGGCTCAAGTTGCCGGGGCCTCCATCCCAGCTCTACTCGACAACCTGAAGTTGCCGGAATACCGCACCCGCTATCGCACTCGTCGCGAGCTGCGGGGACGCGATGGAAATGCCGTTATGGCCGCTCTCCATAAGTGGAGTTCCTCTCTCAATCAAAGCGATCCTGGATTTGAACATCACCTCTTAGAGGCCCTCTGGGTGAGCTGGGGACTGAACCGCGTTCATGAAGTTCAGCCTCTCCTGAATCAACTCCTCCGCGCCAAGGACTATCGCGCGCGCGCCGCCGCCGTGCGGGTCCTGCGCTACAGTGGTCACCAAATCTCGGACCACCCTTACCTGCTCCGCGCCGCGGCCGCTGATGAACACGGCCGGGTGCGGATGGAAGCGATCGTGGCTGCATCCTGGCTGGGCAAAACAGAGGGCCTCTCCGTGCTTGAGGTCGCCTCCAAACCCCGAGTCCCCAAAGCGGTGGTGAGCAAGACGACGGAAGCGACCCTTGACGGAAAAGGCGTCCTGCATTTTGCCGGAGGATCCCTCGGCACCACCCCGGTGGACACCATCACAATCTCCCTTCCCGGGCCGAACCAGACTCTGAATCTCGCCGAGGTCGAGATTGTCAGTGGAGGCAAGAACATCGCAGCCCAAGCCCGGGTTTCCCAATCCTCCCGCTATGACGACACCTTGCTGGTCCCCTTGTTGATCGACGGAAATCCCGATACCTTCGCCCACAGTAAGGGGGGGGACAACAATCCCCGCTTTGTCTTCAAGTTCCCCCGTCCGTTGGTCATCGACAAAGTGAAGGTCTTCAATCGCAAGGGCTACGAAGGGCGCTTCAGGAACGGTCAAGTGACCTTCGCTACCGCGGGCAGGGATCTCTTGACCATCAAGGCCAATCTGAACGCACGCATTTCGGTGGCAGGAATGGATTCCTGGATCGCGCCCGTCTACAAGACCGCCCTCGCCTACCTCCAGGGACAGATCATTGAGGCCGATGCGGCCCCCGTTTACACGACTCATCTGACCGGCGTCGAGAAGTCGATTTTTCTCCGAGGGGCTGAGGTATTCAACCGCGAAGGACACTGCATCACCTGTCACCAGTCCGATGGCAAGGGCCTACCTGCCGCGCAGTTTCCTCCCCTCGCCGGCAGCGAGTGGGTCACCGGCCCTGAAGAGCGCCTCATCAAATTGACCCTGCACGGATTGTCCGGGCCAATTGAAGTCAAGGGAGAGAAGTTTCCCGGCGTCGTTCCCATGACGCCCTTCAAAATGCTTTCCGACCAGGAAGTTGCCGAGGTTTTGTCCTTTGTGCGCAACACCTTTGGAAACAAGGCCCCAGTGGTGACCGCGGAAACGGTCAAGAGGGTGCGCGCCGCAACTCAATCGCAGAAGAGGTTCTACACCCCGGCGGAACTCCGCAAAGCATACCCCCAGTGAACACGATCCGGCGACTTAGGTATATCGGGCTCATTGAGGGTGTTTCAAGCCTGCTGCTTTTCTTCGTAGCGATGCCCCTAAAATATCTCAATGATATGCCCCAAGCTGTTACCGTAGTTGGGGCAATACACGGCTTTTTATTCATTCTTTACATGCTCGCGCTTGGCCAAACAATGATCCAACTCAAGTACTCACTGGGCTGGGCTGCCAAGGTGTTCATCGCGGCGATTTTCCCGTTCGGGCCGTTTTTCATTGAGCCAGACCTTCGCCGCGAACAGGTTAAATTGGAAAACAAGGCTGCGACTAGTTCATATACCGAGCAATAAGCCATGACAGATGAAGAATTGAAAGCTCAAGGCAGTTAAACCAACCCGCCTCTACAGCAACAGTTAAAACGGTGGCAATGCGAAAAGAAACTCACACTTCGCCTAACGTACTGGTGCTGCCGCCGAAGCTTTCAGTCTCCACTCCGAGTTTGTGAAGCATGGTGAGGTATAGGTTGGAGAGCGGTAGCTCGGTGTAATCCATTTCGGCGCGCCAACCAGCATCGGTGCTGATGCCGGAAGTTGCCTGATGGTTTTTGTTGCCCTGGCCATACTTGATGTATTGACCGTGCTTGAAGTTCATGTTGCGGCCGCCGATCAAGAGCAACGGGTAGTTGCGTGAGAGGTGGAAGGCGCTGGAGGCGGAGCCGAACAGGAGTGCGGTGTTGTCGAGCATGTTGCCCTCGCCTCCGGGCTCGGGCGTAGCCTTGAGCCGGCTGGCAAAGCGGCCGAGTTCCTCGTTGATGAAACGGCAGTAGATGCCAAAGTTCTTGAATCCGCCGGGCTTCTTGGTTTCATGCGAAAGATGGTGGGTCGCCTTGTATCCCACTGCACGAGCAAGGTAGTCACTGATACCCACGCCGTTTTCACGGCCAAGCTGGTAGGTCGCCACGCGTGTGGTGTCTGTCTTGAACGCGAGGTAAATCAGTTCGTACATCGTCTGTAGGTAATTGCGCGGATCCTCGGGAGTGACATCGAGCTTAAGGTGATCTACGTCCACGCGCGGTAAAGGAATATTAAGCCAACGCTTGGCCTTCTCGATCTTCATTTCCGTATCCCGCACGGACTGTAAATACTCTGCAAGTGTTTCCTGGTCGGTCTTGGAGAGCGTACGCTTCAGTGAGCGGGCGTCCTCCATGAGGTCATCAAGGGCGCTTTTGCTCAAGGCAAGGCGGCGTGCGGCGTTCAGATTACTCTTCACGAAGAGCATGTCGAAAATGCGCTTGGGCTTGTGCTCGGCGGGGATGGGTCGGCCATTGCTGTTGTAGGACATCGTCTGCGCCCCGCGCGGCGATCCGGTGCCGCCGTCGGTGGACATCACGAGCGACGCATGCCGGGTATGCTCGGCGGAATGTGCGGCGAACACCTGATCGAGCGAGATGCTATTTTGATAATCGCCATCCGCACCAGTATTCGCACCGGTGAGAAATTGATCCGCATTGGAGTGACCGTGCACCCGCCGTACTGCCGGGTGGGACAAGCCGGAAAACACCGTCAGCTCATTGCGCAACGGCTTGAGCGTCTCCATGCATTTGGTGAAGGTAAAGTCCTTGTCCTTGCCGTGCGGAAACCAGCTCCAGTCCTTGAAGGCTGGATCCTTCTCCAGCGGCATGGGCACGCCGTCAGGCAGGTAAAAGCAGGCAAGCCGTTTGCGCTTCACGGGCCGCTGCACCGGGCGGGCCACGCCAGTGAAGGATTCGAACCACGGCAGGGCCAGGGCCACGCCAGTGCCGCGAAGAAATTTCCGGCGATCAAGTGAGGAAAAATTTATGTTCATGGCCCTTGCTCCTTCGAGCTTATTTTAACTGGAACAAATCACTTTTCACAATCAGAAAGATCAAGTCCGCCAGACCGTCACCGCGTTTGCGGAGATCGGCGGTAATACGGTCGACTTGCGAGCGGTCGCCAAAGGTCAACGGTCGGCCCAGAGCGTAGGCCGCCATCTTGTGCGCCATCGAGCGCGCGAACTGATCCTGACGGTTGGCGAGCAGGTAGTCTTTCAATCCCTTCATGCCGCGCAGCTCGTCTTTGTTGAACAACACGCTGGCGGCATCAACCGGATCCTTGCCGATTTTGTCGCGCCACAGGCCAACGGCATCGAAGTTCTCAAACGCAATCCCCCACGGATCGATCTTCGAGTGGCACGAGATGCAGGCGGGATTGTTGCGGTGATCTTCCATGCGCTCCTTGAGTGTAAGCTTGAGGATTTCCGGGTCGGCCAAATCAATCTCCGGCACGGCCGGTGGTGGTGGCGCCGGTGGATCGTTCAACAGATTTTCCAGCAGCCAAATGCCACGCTTAAGTGGGTGCGAATCCTTGCCGTCCGAGTTCATTGCCAATAGTCCCGCCTGCGTGAGCACGCCGCCACGCCGGTTGCTCGCCTCCAGCTTAACCAGGCGCAGGCTGTTGCCGATCACCTCCGGCAGCCCGTAATGCCGCGCGAGTCGGTCGTTTACCATCGTGTAATCGGACTGGAGAAAATCCATCACCGTGCGGTTCCGCTTCAGCACCTCACCGAAGAAGGCGATCGGCTCCTCACGCATCGCCTCCATCAGCAGTGGGTCAAAACGCCCGTACACCTTGGAATCGATCTTCAGGAAATCCAGTAGTTCCATACCCAACCATTGCCGCGTGAAGTAGCGGGCAAACCGATCGGCCTTGGGGTCTGCCAGTAGTCGGCGTGTCTGTGCCTGCAGCACGAGCGGATCGCGCAACTTACCCTTGGCGGCAAGGTTCAGTAGTTGCTCATCGGGTATGCTGCTCCACAGGAAAAATGAAAGCCGACTGGCCAGCTCAAAACCCGAAATGCGTTGGCTTTCTTTTTTGGCATCCACTTCACCAGCTTGAACGAGATAAAGAAACTTCGGCGAGGACAACACCGTGGCCAACACCTCAATCATCGCCTCCTGAAAGTCATCGCACTGCAGTCGAAGCTTGGCGAAGAGGACCAGCTTTTGGTCGATCTCCGCCGCGGTCACGGGTCGGCGCCATGCACGTCGCATGAACTTCTCCAACACTTCGCGCGCATATTTTTTCTCGTCCGCCTGATGATCGCTCTGAAAGAAAATGCGTGTATGCGATTCTGGCGGCCATTGCTCATGGACAGGTGCAGTGATCTCCACATAATCGATCTGCACAGTCACCGACGTGCTCGAGCAGTTCTGAAAATAGAGAAACTCCGCGGGATTCGGCAGCTGGCCAAGTTTCTGGGTGTGGCGGTAGGCGTTGCGTGCAATTTCACCGAGCCTTACGTCCCAGTGATAAAACTCCGGCTTATCTGGTGAAGCCGTAATGGTGATATCACGTTCACCCGCGCGCACGGCAACACGCGAATCGTTACTAGCTTGGTTGCCGAAAAACAATCGCAGCGTCGGCGGATGTTTACCCTCTGGTGCCACTCGCGCCGCCCGAATGCGCACGCGCATGGTGCCCACGTCCGGCAGGCCATCGCCCACATCGACAATGTACTTCGAATTCGCCGGGATCACCACCACATCCAGCAAAACCGGCGGAACCTTTGGCCGGGTAAGGCTCGGGGTCCAAGCGTACTTGGCTCCCCCATACCCCCAATGCGTCTTGACACCGTGACCCGTAATCAGATTCTTGAAATGAGCACTGCCTGGTTTTACCGAGTACTTGGCAGCTTGCTTTTCTAAGGCTTTTTGAAGTGTGGTAACACCATTTTCAATCTGCTTCTTTTTCTTTTCCACAAAAGCTGCATACGTGGCATCAACTTGAGCCGAGGCAGCTTTCATTGTTATCCCGTAGTAAACTGGTTTGGGCCGTTCCCCGCGCACGGTCACCCGCTCCAGCGCCTTGCGCGCCAACTCACGATATTGCTCAAATTGCACCACCGTCATCTGCAGCATCTCGGAGCTATTCTTGAAGCCGTCCTCCGAGACCGTCTCCGGCGGCAGATCGCGAGAGAAATCATGCGGCAAGCCCAGCAGATCCTGCAGCACGTGCTTATACTCGTAGCGCGTCATGCGCCGGAACGACGTGTGCCCCTGCTCGCTCCTCCGCACCTGAGAAGCAACCAGAATCTCGCCGGACACCCAATCGACAATCCGCGCCTTCTCGGCATCCGTCAGCTGCACCTTCGCGTCCTCCGGTGGCATCTCACCATTACTGATTACGTCGAACACCTCCAGCCACCAGCTGACATCTTTCCCCTTCAGCAAATCGGGATCCAGCGCATCAATCCGAAGCTTGCCCTTCTGTTTCTCCGGCCCGTGACACCCAAAACACACCCGCTTAAGAACCGGCTCCACCCGTGTCCGAAAAGCCTCCAACTTAGCCTTGGGCACATCCCCCGTCTTGGCCACCAATGTCAGGTTGGACAGAAAGGCGAATAGTAAGGTGGTTAATATTCGCATGCCGGGAAATTATCGAACACTGCCGGGAGGTTGGCGATTATTATTTTGCTTAAACAAGAACAGGATTGTTTCTTGTGTACTTGGCCAAGCGAACTAGACTCGCGGCGTAAGCTTAGAATTATGAAACACCTCCTACTCACAACAATCGCAGCCGTGGTGATGGTTGGGTGTATTGGAGTATCAAAAACTGAGTTACTCAAAGATGAAGATCGAAACCTCATAATCTTGCCCGCTGAACCAGCCGTCGCAACTGCAACACCAGAACCGCCTAGAGCATCAATTCATCGTTCAGCTAGACAAGGCGAAATCGGATTCATTATGCAACATATAGACGCTGGCTCTGATGTCAATGAAGTCAACAAAAACAATGGACAGATTGCATTACATTACGCTTCGATACACAACCATGTACTCATTTTGAAATTACTAATTGATAACGGTTCAAATGTTAACCTAAAGGATAAGATAGGTATGACCTCCTTGCATCTAGCTTCACTTGGAGGACATAAGGAAGCAGCTAAAATGCTTATAGATTCAGGCGCTCTTTTAAATACTATAAATATACATGGAGAAACCCCACTGGACACAGCGCTCAAGGACTTTAAAATTGATTCGCAGAAGGCAAAATCGAATAAAAAAGAAACCGCCGACCTCCTTCGCAAACACGGCGGCAAGACAGGTGCAGAATTGAAAGCTGAAGGGAAGTAGCCCAGCTCACTTTGGCGGCAACAGTTAAAACGCCTTGAAAACTGCACTTAACGCGATGATAGTTGCCTAGCTGTGAAGTCCCTATTAACCACAACCATCATCGTTTCGCTACTAGGCACCCCCGCCTTTGCTGCTCAGCCTCCCCTTCCGCCGGAAGGATGGACCGACGGCTATGTAATCGCCAACGGTATTCGTATCCACTACTGGCGTACCGGCGGCGACAAGCCTGTTATCATCATGGCGCACGGCTCATCCGACAACGGGCTCTGCTGGACCAACCTCGCCAAAGAACTTACCAACGAATATGATATTATCCTCCCCGATGCACGGGGTCACGGCCTCTCAGACCCTCCTACCAAATCTGACTCCGCCGACGCCCAAGCCGAAGACCTCGCTGGCCTTATCCGCAAACTGAAAATCGAGAATCCCATCGTCATGGGCCACTCCATGGGCAGTTCTTCTGTCGCATGGTTTGCTGCCAAGTATCCCAATATTCCACGTGCCGTTATTCTAGAAGACCCGCGCCTTACACCTCGCCTACCTTCCAACTCTCGCGCCTCCAACAACACCGAGGCCCAAGAGAAACGCCGAGCCCAAATCCTTGTCAGAAACAACATGTCCTATGACCGGATAGTAGCCGACCAACTCAAGAAAAATTCAAGATGGGGGCGCTCCGAAATTGAAATATGGGCCACCTCAAAAATCCAACACCATCCCAATACCGCCTACCGCAGGCGCGGAAATCGGCCGCAAACAAACGAAATATTCGGCAAGATCATCGCCCCTACACTCATCCTTAAAGCTGACGCCAAAGGTGAACTCCGCAAAAAAAATATCGAGGTCACCAGCATCCTCAAGCACGGCGAGATCGTTCATATTGATGGAGCTGGTCACAATGTCCGACGTGATCAAAAGCAACGTCTGCTTAAGGCCTTAAAGGCTTTTCTCGCTGGGTTATAAATCTACTGGTGACAGGCTAACGGTTGAGCATCTCAACGCCTAACAGCTGCAAAACGGGTGAAGAATTGAAATGATTAAGAAATACTGGCTGTTGTGTATCATACTGATTCCGTCACTGCTTTCAGCGCAGACATCAAACAGTGCTCCGAAGCCCAAGGGCGCAATGAAATGGAATACGACGGGCTTCAAACAGGCGAACAGCATGGGCAGCGGCGAAGCGGCGATTCCGAAGAGCGGGAAGTTCCGCGTCTTCGTGCTCATGGGACAATCCAACATGACGGGCGCCGCACGGGCAAAGGAGTTGAAGCCGCCCTATACCGAAAAACACGACCGCATCCGAATCTGGGCCAACGGACGCTGGGAATACTTCGTGCCGAGCGTTCGGTTCGGGCCAGGCGTTTCCATGGCGCGTCAGCTCGCCGCTTTCTGGCCGGACGACACGATCGGCATTATCAAGGTCGCGAGCGGCGGAACGGGCATACGCGGCTTCGAGAAGAACTGGTCCTTCAAACGGGCCAACCTCACCTTCGATGGGAAAAAGGGATCGCTCTACCAGGACCTGATGAACGCGGTTGCCGAAGCAAAGAGAATGTCGAAGCCAGAGTTTTCTGGCTTTGTCTGGAAACAGGGAGGCGCCGATGGAACGAAGAAGGTTCTAGGGACTGAGTACTATGACACCTTCAAACAGCTGATCTCGGACGTGCGCAAGGATCTTGGCGCCCCGGACCTGCCGGTCTTTATGCCGTCCTACATGAATGACGAGGATCTGCTCAAAGCCGTTCGGCGCATCTTGAGCGACGAGGAGTTGCGAAAGATCAGGAACCTCGCAGGCCAACCTCCCGTGAAGGACGCTGACCTGCTCGCAGCGGTTTTGGCCCACCTGAATGAGGCAAGCCCGGCCAAACTGAAAAAGGCGTTCGGCAAGCGCCCTTACATCGCAGCTGTAATTGCGGCCCAGAACCGGGCGGGTCGAGAACTCCCCAACGTTGCCACTATCTATCCCGGCGAGTTGCCCCGCATAGGAGGCGGTAACAACCACATCAACGCCGAGGGTCAGATTCAGCTCGGGAAGATCACGGCCTCTGCGGTGAGAGAATTCTACAAAGCAAAAAGGTAACCGCCGACCTCCTCCGCTTCACTTCAGCGCAAGCTAACTGCCTGTAAAACAGTGGGGCAAAGTACAATAAATTTAACCTCTTACCCCAGAATAAGTTATTAAACTTAATTCTCCTATTATGAACAGGTTGTCATGTGTCGGAAGACCTGAACTCAAAGCAGGCTTCGTCGGCACACATTTCTGAGAGGATTAAGATGAAGTGCTAGGCTGGTTTTGTGCGTTGTAAATTCACACAAAAAGGTTAGCGCTGATTCGCGGCTTATTTTGTTTTTGTAAAAGACCAGCGGATCAATTCCTGACGATCCTTAATCAGGATTCCATCTTTAAGAAGGACTGGCGCAGACCAAGTTGGGCGATCAGCCACTTTGTATTCCGCGACCTTTTTCGACTCGGCTCCCTTTGCTTCGATGATTTGCAGCTGGCCATGGTCGAGCAGGGCAACGATATGTCCGGGGATGGAGAGAAACGCCACGTTTTGACCCACACGACTAGGGCCCTGCCAAATGATGTTGCCCGACTCGGTGTCGATACAGAAAAGCCGGCCCAAACTATGATGGGTCATGCCGTAAAGCTGCCCGTTGTTGATGACAGCTGTGCTCATATCAAGGGAGGCGCGTTTTTGGTGCCATTTCTCGGTGACGACCCATTTGCCTTCTTTAATATGTGGATGAACACTTCGCGTGCCTCGGTTTTCGCCACCCACCAAAACGTGCCCGTTGTGGATCGTCGGAGTCGGCATGTTTTGATTCGATCCCCGGTGAGGCAGGTGGTACTTCCAGAGGAGTTGGCCGGACTGGATTTCGACTCCAAGCAGATCCTCGTGGTTCCATTCGACGATTTGTCGTACGCCTCCAAACTCAGCGAATAGTGGTGAAGCATAGGCAGCTCCGTCTTTACCATGCCGCCAGATTTCCCTTCCCGTTTCTACATCAAGCGCTGCAAGAAAACCCTTCTCGTCATCGCCAAAGTGAACATAGAGCCGATCATTAATTACGAGGGGCGAGGTAGCCACACCCCAATACGGATGAGGGCGTTTGCCAAACTTAGAGCGATGATCGACTGTCCAAAGTCGAGTCCCAGTCTTGGTGTTCCAAGCGGAAAGAATACCGGTTATCCCCATGGTGAACAATCGACTATTCGCGAGAGTGGGATTTGATTTAGGACCCTTGCCGTGAGACTCGGCACCACCACCTATTTTGAAAGGAACCGAGTAGTGGTTGCGCCACTTTGTTTTGCCAGTTTCCAGGTTGAGACACCAAATAGCTTCATCATCCTTTTGACGGGTATGAAGGTAAATGAGCCCGTCATTCACAACTGGAGTGCCATAGCCGTCGCCGACGTTTACCTTCCAATCCTGCTTAAGTTGCTTGGACCACTTTTTGGGCGGTTCAAAATAGGAGACCCAGCCATTGCGATTGGGCCCCAGCCATCCTGGCCAAGCGACCTCTGCCAGGCTTCTTGACGAGGTTGTAATGAAACCGATAACAACTGCAAAAAGTAGTGTAAGTCGCATTATTGTAAGAATACGGGTTGAAATTAGGTGAACCCTTTGCTTCCGACGAGTCCGAAAAAGCACCAGTTTCATGAAGGTCAAATTGACTCCTCCACAAACTCGGCAGCAAAACGGGTGAAGAATTAAAAACTGGAGGAAAATAAAAAAAACGTTTTCAATCCATAAATAAAAACTCGTTCGACAGCAACAATACCTGTGCCAGTTCAGCCCAGGGATTTGGCTCTGACGACTTGACTGAAGAAGACACCTTTAATTCACTGCGACCAACCACAAAGCGCTTGGCCAAGGCCAATTCATCGATTGCAGGTTCACGGCCAAGTACTTGGCCGTACAGTTGACGAATGCCATGCTCAGCCCCGTCACTTTCTTGACCCAAGCCCTGCGCCGCCGCCTCCGCTTGAGCGATGACGAACGGGCTGTTCAACAGAAACAGGGACTGCTGCGGCACAGTGGTTTCGGAACGGCTCGGTGCGGAAATATCTGGGCACGGAAAATCGAATACGCGAAACAGGTCTGGCAACTTTTCGCGATCGACAAATGAGTACATCGTGCGTCGCCGGTTGGTGGAATCATCGGGGCGCTGCTCGGTCGGCCGCCCTCCGGTGCGACGCTCCAGTTCGCCGGCGACGGAAAGCATCGAGTCGCGCATTACCTCGAAACCCAGCCGGCGGCGGTTCATGCGCCAGAGCCATTTGTTCTCCGGATCGGCTTTCCGATATTTTGGTCGATCGACACTCAATTGCTGCCAAGTGCTGGAAAGCATGATCAGCCGGTTCAGCTTTTTGATCGACCAATCGTTTTTCACCAGCCAAGTCGCCAAGTAATCGAGCAACTCCGGGTGACTTGGGGCAGCACTCCGAACCCCGAAGTCGCTCGGCGTGATCACAAACCCCTGGCCAAAGTGCCAGGCCCAAACGCGGTTCACGATCACCCGTGCAGTGAGTGGATTGTCGCGATGCGCGATCCCCTTGGCCAAGGCCAGGCGACCACTCCCGTTTGAAATTTCACGCGCTCGGCTACCGGCATAAATCGCCGGCACATGTCGTTTTGCCACTTGGCCAAGTCGTTTGGAGTCGCCCCGGAGGAACACGCGCTGAATCACCGGCTTGACCCTGTCCTCCATCACCATGGGCCGCGGCACAACCGTATCCCATTTACCGAGAAACACCCGCTCGATTTCGGCAAAATGTTTTCGCACCTCAGTACTTTCGTCGAGCGTGTACAGATCTTCCGACTCGTCCACAGTCATCGTCGCCGGTGACTCCGCGGCATAAAGCACCTGGCGTAGTTGCTCACGGTTTGCATCAGAAAAGCCGGCTGCTTCCGGAGATTCCTTCCGCTTGGTTTGCCAATCGGTTTCGATGCCCTCGAGCAACTCGCCGTAAACATCGGCGACGTCTGCCATGGACTCTATCGTCTCGTTTTCGAACACCGCCAGGGCGAGCGGGTTCGCATTGCCGCTGGCTTTCCACGCGCTCACTTCGGCAGTGAAACGGCTCGGGATTTCCTCACGCTTTAAATCGAACAATCTCCGCCAAAGCCCGAGTACCGGGTCGTTCGGTTGCTTGACCTCGAGAAACTGCCGCCAGCGAACCACTCCCCCACTCGCGTATGCGGCGACTTCGCGGATGACGCCGCGATCAGTGCGAATCACCGGCTGGGCCTGCGTCCGATGGGCCGGTGTTGACTGGACGATATACCGCAAGTAGTCGCCGGACCAGGCTCGGAGCTCGTTCTGAATCTGTTGCCGCAACTTGGCGCGGAGAGCCCGGTATTTTTCGGAAGTGTCCTTGAGCTTTGTTTGAAACTCGGCATCCTCGCCGCTGGCATGGTCGTTGAGTTTCGGCCATTGATCCGGTGAAGGCTCTCGTGAACTCGCGAAGATGCCGTAAAGCGAGTAGTAGTCCTCGGACAGGATCGGATCGTATTTGTGATCGTGGCACCGGGCGCATGCGGCGGTCAGGCCGAGAAGCCCGCGGGTGACGACATCAATGCGGTCGTCAATGATCTCGTGCGGAAAAAAGTTGTAGCGCGAACCGACCGTCAAAAAACCAAGTGCAGCAAGTGACCCTGAATCTTTCGTGCCGAGTAAATCGGCGGCGATTTGTTCGCGCACAAATTGATCGTAAGGCAGATCCTCGTTGAAGGCCCGGACGACGTAGTCGCGGTAGGTGTAGGCGAAGGGGTACTTGGGTTCCCCGGCATCGACGTATCCTTTTGCATCGGCGTATCGGGCAACATCCAGCCAGTGCCGACCCCAGCGCTCGCCGTACTCCGGCGAGGCCAGCAAGCGATCGACAAGTTTCGTCATCGTTTGCTGTGGGTTAGCGACGTGTTCGTTTTCGAAAGCAGCCACCTCCGCACTCGTCGGAGGCAAGCCAATCAAGTTAAAGTACGCGCGGCGAATGAGCGTTCGCGGCGACGCTTGTGATGATGGATCCATCCCGGCCTCATTGAGTTTTCGGAGGATAAAGTGATCGAGGGGCGAGCTTGGCCAAGCGCGGTCGGGCACCGTTGGGATCGGTGGATTTACAATAGGCTGAAAAGCCCAGTGTTTCCTCTTTTCAGTCTCCGCTTGGCCAAGCGGTGAAGCTGTGGAAACCAACAGCAACCCAAGCAACCAAGTGGCGGTTCGCTTAGCAAAAGTTTGGCTGATATCTTTTGTTAACAGAAAAATCAAGGGACGAAAAGAGCCTATGCAGCGATGAATGGGTGACAAGCGAAAAACCGGTGAATCAGTCGGATTCACTCAAGCGCTTGGCCGGTTTTTCGTGGAGCATCTCATGCGCTTCCTCGAGAATGCGCGGAATACGGGCGGCGAACGGGCTGTTAGCCAAGGCGGCGGTGAGGTTGAGT
>JASLKI010000374.1 GCA_030747575.1 Verrucomicrobiota bacterium
GGCTTGGAAACAGTGGCCTTGTATTTCGTGTTGAGACCGGTGTTTCCAGCGACCAGATCAATGTCCCCGTCGCCATCAAAGTCACCAGCAGCCAGGCTGCTCCACCAACCGGTCACTTTTTCCATACCCGATCCGGCCGAAACCCTGCGCAAGCTACCTTGAACATTTCGGATGATCTCCACCGGCCCCCATTCAGTGGTCACGACCAGTTCCGGCCAGGCATCACCATTGGTATCGGCCCAGACGGCGGCTGTAACCATCCCCAACTCCCCAAGCCCAGCCACCGCCGCAACATCACTGAATCGCACGATGCCGTTGCTGGAGTCGTTGCGGAGCAGGCAACTGCGCGGTGTCTCGGGATATTTGCCGGGAACAACGCGGCCGCCGACGAAAACGTCAAGATCCCCATCCTTGTCATAATCGGCCACCGCAGCTGGGCCACCACTTACCGAAACACCAGGCAGTGCATTATTTGGGGCCGCTGAAAAGCTGCCATTTCCATCGTTAAGGTAGAGACGATCCTTGAATACAGGTGAGCCCGCGCTGCCCTCGACGCCCCCACTGACGACGTACAGGTCCGAGTCACCGTCATTGTCAGCATCAAAAAAAAGGGGCGTGACATCCTCGCATTCAGCGTGCTGCCTGAACGGATCCAAACCTCGCACCTCGAACAGGTTTCCGGTTTTGTCCGGTTTATTCCTACGAAAATAGATTCGCCCCGCGGTGCCTGCCGCCTGGGCGAGATAGAAATCCTCCAGACCGTCACCATCAACATCTGCAAAGACAATGCCGGGGCCGAGCCGGGAATGTTTACCGGGGAGTAGCGGCTGCCGCGAGAAGTCGTCAAAAGGACGCTCACGATGGCGAACCCCTTTCAAACGATCAACTGCCACGAACAGGGAATCCCTTTCCTTGGATGGTTTCCCCTCCCCCGGAACGGTAGCCGGCTCGGTGATTGTGTACCGCCGGTTCGCCTTCAGGCTCTCAAAGGACTGATTACGGCCGCTGGGCCATGTTACTGTCAGCGATTGGATTTCCTTTTGGTTGCCGAGGCCAAAGTGCAGGGCCGGCTCCGGGCAGGACATGAAGCCCCGGGCCGAGGTGAGATAGCGGGTCAATTTTTGATCCGGGTTTGCCAGCCGAACCGTCACGGTGGCACCAATGCCGAACCGGTTGCTTGCCGTTCCAACAAGCTGCACAACAATCCGATGGCCTGATGCAACGGTGTTCTCGAAGATCGATGGAGCGCCGCCGAAGTTGTTCACCACTACATCCAGGTTTCCGTCCCCGTTCAGATCCGACAAAACGGAACCGAAACTAACACTGTTACTGCCCAACCCCCACTCGCCACCACTCTCCCGCATTTTCAGCCCGGCCTGGTTTCGAAATACCCGGTTGGTTTGGAGAAGAGGTTTCTGCGCATACCAGAAGTCGTAATAACGATCCCAACCATCCTTCGAGGGTGCCTTTGCACGGAGATCGCTGTTCAGCCAGTCGCGGCTCATTCCGTTAGTGACGAACAGGTCCTCCCAGCCGTCATTGTCAAGATCCCCGAAGTTGACCGACCACGTCCAGTCCGTTTTCGAGACGCCGTAAAGCTGGGCGACTTCCATGAAGTTTTTTGTTCCCGAGTTAAGATAAAGCGCATTGCGCATGTACTGTGGTGGGACGGGAAAGTTCAAAAACCACGCGTCGCTGTCGGGCCCGGACATATTTCCCATCTGCATCTTCTCACTGTAGTGCGTGCTGCCCGCCATGTCGGTGGCAAGAAAATCCATCCAACCGTCGTTGTTCACGTCAGCGATATCAGCTCCCATCGAAAACCACGGCGTATGGGGAAGGGATCCCCTGGTCATGTCGGTGAATGTCACGACGCCATCAGCGCCAGGCCCGTTGTTGGTCCAGAGCCGGTCCGGGCCGTAGAAATCGTTGGCAACATAAAGATCCGGCCACCCATCCTGATTCCAGTCCCACCACGTCGCCGAAAGGCCGTAATGGTTGCCGCTCATGCCTGCCTCGCGCGTGACCTCCCTGAACGGTTTGCCGGGGCCTTCGTTTCGGTAGAGGTGATCGTACTGGCCCGCGTCAATCTTCTTAAATCCCTTGCCTCCCGGCAGAGCGATCACATCCGCGTATTGCCGGAATGCCTCGGGGAGAACCGGCTCGCCGTTCGGGCCCCGGCTTAGGGAAAACGGCTGGCTGAGCAACGAAGCCGGAACTGGAAGTCTGTTCGTGACCACGAATAAATCGAGGTCACCATCCCGATCATAGTCCGCGAATGTGCCCACGATGCTCGCTCCGCTAAAATCCACACCAAGGACACCGGCGCTTTCGACGAGTACACGCCCGCCACCCTGGGGGCGGTTCAAATAGAGCCGGTTTGGACAGTCAAAACCGCACACATAGAGGTCAAGCCAGCCGTCATTGTCGACATCCGCCCATGAGGCACCCGTCGCCCAAGTACCCGCGGGCGGGGGCGGCTTCAGAAGGGATGATCTGTTGGCAAACTTGAAATTGCCCAGGTTCCTGAACAACTGCCCGCCGTTGGTTTGGCCGCAAATGAACAGATCAGGATAGCCGTCCTGGTCATAGTCTCCGGTAGCCACACCCGCCCCGGAAAAGGCATTCGTAAGCTGATCCCTATGTTTCGCAGGCGGATTCCAGCGGTGAATGAAGTCGATACCTGCTCCAGAGACATCAACCGGCCGGAAAAGCTTGGATCGCTTTGGGCCAGCACCACCGATTTCGAGAGCTCTCTCCTGAAGTTGAGCGAACAGGTTTTGTTCGCCCGCGACAAGAAGGGTCAAAACGACAAGCCCAATGGATCGCAAACGAGCTAACATCTCGGGAGTGTAATCAAGTCACTTTCAAAAACAACCGATCAGTACCCCGTGGCACAAAAACGGCATACCGACCTGCGCCTGGCAAATAGTGTAGGATTCAGGCCTTCACCTTGGCTCCATCGGGGATTTATTTCTTGGCTCGACCAAACCAGGCCTCACCGTCAGCCGTTATTTGCAACGGGCTTTCGCCGTTTACATCGGTCCACGGGCCTTTAACAGTCGGGGCAGTCTGCAATGTGCCGCCAAATGTAATCGTCAGCGAACCGTCAGCGTTCTTGACAACGGCAACGGCGGGAGGAATTTCCGCCAGCGGAGACACGCCTTCTGCGATTTTTTTGATCTCAACCGCAGTCAAGGCCACGTCCCATACAGCGATGTCATCAAGCTCGCCATAGAAGTAATTGCCCGCGGCATCCCAAATGCCGCCACCACCAATATTAAACGGGTAACCGGAGTTAACGGGCCCTCCCCCACCTACAGTGTTTGTCTCCTCCCCATTCACATAGGTTGAGATGGTGCCGTCACCCAGCACAACCGCGACATGGGTCCATTCCTCAACGTATGGGCCAAGCTCGGTTTGAACCGAACCCTTGGGGCTCCACCACATCATGGACTCGGCCTCTATCATGCCAAATTCAACCGCGTCGTTCTGGCCAAACCAACCGGTCCTGCTGAGCTGCTCCTCCTCAAATCGGACCCAGCCCGACATGGTCAATGCTTCGCGATCGTTGAGCAGACCACTCTTGGGTGGCGCTGGGCCATCTAAAGTTTGCCAGTTGCCGGTGTCCGTGCCGTTGCCACTCCAAAATGTCCACGCACCAGCGGGCTGGTTGTCGTAGATCAGATACCCTTGGCTGTCGGGATTAAGGTCGTTTCGGCTGGTGACCGGCGATTGCCATGCCCCCGCTCCACCTTCTGATCTGGCCCACAACGCAAGCGTGAAACTCTCAGGATTCAACTCTTCGGCCCAGTCATGCTGAATCATGCTTCCCCAGCCATCAAATCTTGCTGAGGTTCCGGTATTTTCGTTCGCACCAGCGAAGTCGTATTCCGCATCGTCTACTGCAGACAAAAAATCTCCAATCTCTGAATCACCATGTTCATCAAGAGGGAAATGCGCAACCAGATCGGCATCCTGTGCCTCGGCCCCGAGGATACCCTCAGTCATGGCAGCCTTGATTTCATCTTGAGCCAATGCCCCGTTCCAGAGGCCGATGTCGTCAATATCACCCTTGAAAAAGTAAGCAGTTCCATTATCCCCACCTGCCCCGATGTTGAACGGCTTCGTGTCGTTAGGAAAAACCGAGTCATTGGACTCTGCTGCAAGTTCTCCGTCGATGTAGAGCTTCTTTATTTCCTGCTCGTTGTCGTAGGTGATGCTAATATGCTGCCACTTACCTTCGCCACCCTGGCCGCCCCCGATGGTGACATAATCCTCATAACCATCGAAGAAAAGTGCATAGTCTCCCTCCTCTCCCGTGTGTCCGGGAACATATTCAGGCAGTTCATCCGGGCCGACCAGCTTGCCCAGCTTTCCGTTGGGGGCCAGATTCGCAGTCTGCTCTGACCGGTCATCAAACGGCCAGTAGGCGATCACCATCGGTAAACCAGGTGTGCTGTTGGCATCGGTCGGAGACGAGCCACCTTGAATTTCCCTGCCATCGGGGTAGCCATCACTATCTGTATCAGCCATAACCGGGTTCGATCTTGGTGCTTCATCTCCGTCTAAAAGGCCATCCCCGTCGGTGTCCTCCTTTGTGGGATCTGTGCCCGTATTTGAAGCATCGACATAGATACCCGTTTTGGTTTCGACGCCATCATTGAATCCGTCACCATCCGAGTCGGCATTGTTGGGGTCGGTAAGGAACTCCAAGATCTCGACAAGTGCTGTCAGGCCATCTCCATCCTTGTCAGTGTCGCTATCGGCCACATTAGGATCCAATCCCCAAAATTTTTCTATACGTGTTAATAGTCCATCTCCATCCGGATCCAGAGAATTTCCATCGGCATTAATAAAGGATGCCACACCCTCTTCCATAGCAGCCCAAATGTCTTCCTGGGAAAGGGCTATATTCCAGAGACCGATGTCATCAATATCACCCTTGAAGAAGTAGGCAGTTCCAGTATCCCCACCTGCCCCGATGCTGAACGGCTTCGTGTCGTTAGGAGCAACTACGTCATTAGACTCTACTTCGAGATCTCCGTTGACGTAGAGCTGCTTTATTTCCAGCTCGTTGTCGTAGACGATGGCGATGTGTTCCCACTCGCCCACGTCGACTGCTGGTCCATCTAGGGCTTGCCAGTTGCCGTCCACGGTGCCGTTGCCACTCCAGAAGGTCCAGGAACCGGACGGCTCGTTGTCGTAGATCAGATACCCTTGGCTGTCGGGATTCTTGTCGTTTCGGCTGGTCACCGGCGAATGCCATGCACCCGCCCCACCATCGGATCTGGCCCACAACGCAAGCGTGAAGCTCTCCTCAGGATTCAGATCAGCG
>JASLKI010000375.1 GCA_030747575.1 Verrucomicrobiota bacterium
CGCTTGCTGTGGGTAATGATGAGAAATTGCGACTGGTCGATGAACCGCTTGAGCACGCGGATGAATCGATTGATGTTCGACTCGTCGAGCGGCGCGTCCAGTTCGTCCAGCACACAAAACGGGCTCGGGCTGACCTGATAAATTGAGAACAGCAGCGACACAGCTGTCATCGTCTGCTCGCCGCCGGAGAGTAGCGTGATACTCTGGAGTTTCTTTCCCGGGGGCCGCGCCACGATCTCGATGCCGCTGTTGAGCACGTCCTCCTCGTCCACCAAAACCAAGTCCGCCTTGCCGCCCTCGAACACCTCGGTGAACAGCTCGCGGAAGTTGGCGCGAATCTTCTCGAAAGTCGCCCGGAACATTTCCGTCGTCTCGGCGTTGATTTGGTCGATGACTTCCAGCAACTGCTCCTTCGCCTTGACGAGATCGTCGTGTTGGCTCGTCAAAAAGGTGTAACGCTCCTCGGTCTCCTTGTACTCCTCGATGGCGACCAGATTAACCGGCCCCATGCGGTCGAGCCGATCCTGCAACTCGGCGACCTTCTCGCCCACCCGCTCCCAGTCGGTCTCCCCGTCAGCAGCAACCTCCACCTTGAGGCCGCCGGAGTCGTCCTCGGTCACCTTGAGGCACTCGGCCTCCACTTCCTGCAAAACAATCTGGTACTTCTCTTGAATCCGCTCGCAGAGGTTCTCGGACATCATGTTGTTTTGAGCCAGTTCCACCTCAAGTTTCGAGCGGCGTTCCTGCGAACTGCTCAACTCCTCGCGAATGGAGCGCAGCGCCTCCTCGCGTTCCTCGACTTTTTGATCCGCTCCGGTTTTTTGCGAAAGCAGCCCGGCAATTTTGCCGCTGGACTGCTCGCGCTCGCTGCGAACGGCCGCGATACGCTGCGTCGAGTCGGCGATGTCTTTCTCCGTCTGTTTTTTTTTGTTCCCGCCCGTCTCGATGTCGCTTCGGCGCTGGGCAACGAGTTGCTTGAGTTCCTCTATGCGAACATTGAGTGGCTCGAGTTGCCGCAGGAACGACGCCAGCAACTGTTCCTCCGACGCCAGCCCAACCTTGGCCTCGGTCAGCTCTACGTTGGCGACGTCACGCCTTCCGCGCAGCCCTTCGACAACTCCGGTCACCTCGCCCAAAAGCGTGTTGTTGGTCACCTCCCTTTCCTCGAGTGAAACCAACTCGGCAGCCAACTGGTCGCGCTTGCCGCTGCCCTCGGATTCCTGGCCGGCGAGACTCTCCAGCTCGAACGTGACGCCCTCGATTTTCTGCGCGAGAACGCGCTGCGAATTTTCCAGCGCCTTCAGCTCGCCCTCGCTCGACGCGATGGAAACCTCCTGCTGCCGCAGCTCAGTCTGCTCCTGTTGCAAACCGGCTTGGAGCAAGGTTTGCTCGGCCTGCATGTCGCCCTTCTCGCGGCTCTGCTTGTTGACGTTGCCGCCCACCCCCTCGAGTTCCTTTTCCAGTTCAGCAATCTCATTCTTCCGCGCGAGCAGCGAGGCGGACGCATTGCCGTTGCCGCAGCCTCCGCTAAACACGCCGTACCGCGAGAGTAACTCGCCGGCACTTGTCACAAAATCCAGGTCGCAATGCTTCTCGCGGCCGCGCATCGCGGCGTCGAGATCCGGCACGATGACCAAGCGGCCAAGCAGTCGGTCGAGCAACGGCTGAACAGCGTCATCGCATCCCAATTGGCCAATCGCTGCCACGCCGCCAAACTCGCCCAGCTTGGCCGCGTCGATCGACGGCGGCGCGGCACCGGAAACCAGGTCGAGCGCAACAATATCCGCGCGCCCTTTTTTGCCTTCGCTCAGCGACGCCAAAATTGACTTGGCATCGGTGGCCTGCCGGGTGATGACCAACTGCAGATGCCGGCCAAGCGCGGCCTCCACGGCGGCGACGTGCTCTCCCGGCACGCGGATTTGATCAGCCAACAAACCAAGCGCGGCCTCGGATTCCCTGATGGCTGCCTGCACCCCGGCGCTGACGCCCTCGTTGGAAGCCTGCAACTGCTTGAGCACATTCAGTCGCGACCGTTTTTCGGCTTGAACCCTCAGTAAATCGTCCAATTCGGCGGTGAGATTGACCAAGCGCTCCTGCAAATCGGCCAGACGCTGCTGGCGTTCCTCGACGGTGCCGCGATGGCTTTGGGCTGTGGATTTTCGATCCTCGACATCGCTGGAAAATTGGCCAAGCCGCTCCCGCAGTTTCGCCTCTTCCTCCTCGAGCTGGGTTTTCTCCGACGAAAGTTTCTCGAGCCGAACGGTGTTTCCCCGCTTCTGCAAATCGATCGAATTAATCTCGTTGCGGACCCGGGTTAGTTCCTGCGCGACGCTGTACGACTCGGACTGCGCCTGGCGAAGCGTCTCCTCCCGTTGGCCAAGCTCCTGCTCGATGGCATTGCACGCGGCCTGTTTTTCATCGACGGCGCGGCGCATGTCACCGACGGCGTTGTCCGCGTTGCCGAGCTTGGCCTGCATCCCGGCCAACTCCTGCTCGGCGTCGCTGCGCCGCTGCTCGGCCTGCGCGATGTCGTCGTGCGCCTTGGCAACATGTTCGTCCAGCTCCTGGATACGTTCGTGGCTGAACTGGATTCGGCTCTCGAGCCGCTGGAGTTCAGCCTGCAGGTTGGCTCCTTTTTCCTGCGCCGCGTTTACCTGCTTCTCGATCGCGCCGCGTTGTTGCCGCGCCTGGTTGATCAGTGCCTCCTCGTTCTCGATTGTCCCAGTGAAATCATCCGACCGTCCCTTAAACTCGCTGATGGCCTGCTCGCATTGACGGATGGTTTCCTGAATTTCCCCGAGCTGATGCCGGGCAAATTGGCTTTCAAGGTTCTGGAGTTCCTCCATGAACTCCTTGTAGCGCCTGGCCTTGCCGGCCTGACGCTGGAGTGAGCCGATCTGCCGCTTGACTTCGCGGATGGTGTCAGACACTCGCAGCAAATTTTGCTCGGTGTAGTCGAGCTTTCGCAGCGCCTCTTTTTTCTGCGTCTTGAAGCGCGTGATGCCGGCGGCCTCCTCGAACACCAACCGTCGGTCGTCCGGCTTACTGGAGATGAGTTGGGTGATGTTGCCCTGGGCCATGATGCCGTAGCTGGCACGCCCCATACCGGTGCCCATGAACAACTGCTGGATGTCCTTGAGCCGACACGAAACTTTGTTGATGAAATAATCACTGCCACCATCTCGGAAAAGCCGGCGCGTCACCGTGACTTCGTTGTACGGCAAGTCGACTCCGGCCGCCTTGAGTTGGTCGGTGTCGATGCCACCCATGGTCATCGATACCTCCGCCATACCAAGCGCCTTTCGTTGGTCGGTGCCGTTGAAAATCACATCCACCATCCCCGAGCCCCGGAGCGCCTTGGCCGATTGCTCGCCCAAAACCCACCGAATCGCATCGGAAACATTCGACTTGCCGCAGCCGTTCGGACCAACGATCGCCGTGACACCCGGCTGAAAATCGAGCGATGTCTTGTCCGCAAACGACTTAAAGCCCAATGCCGTGAGATTCTTCAAATACACGTCGCGACGAATCAGAGCCAATTTAGCCAATCGAGTAAAGTCTAAAACACAATATAAGGCTGTGCCTTATTCACTTAACCACAATAGGTTGTGCTTTCTGTAGGCCATTCTGCCCCAAGTTATTCACCGCTCGCTAACCCACAGGCCCCGAACTGGTTGACCCCCGCTCCCGTGGCCAGCACAATCCGCCCGCGCTTGCCCAAGCGCGTTTATTTTATGAGCATCGATTCGGTTTACTCTGACCTAACTTTGAAGAATGGGGCCAAAATGGCTTTGTTGGTGATGGACGGCCTCGGCGATATCGCCACTGCCGCCACGGATTACAAGACCCCGCTCGAGGCAGCGGTCACGCCCAATCTCGACGCCTTGGCCAAGGACTCGGCGCAGGGCCGGTTGATCCCCGCCGCGCACGGCATCACACCCGGCAGCGGTCCCGGCCACCTCGGGCTGTTCGGCTACGACCCGATGGAAGTCGAGGTCGGCCGAGGCGTCATTGAGGCGCTTGGGCTTGGCTTGGAACTGCAGCCGGGCGACGTTGCCGCCCGGGCGAACTTCTGCACGCTCGACGCCGACGGCCTGGTCACCGACCGCCGCGCAGGGCGCATCAAGACCGAGCTTTGCGAGGAGCGTTGTGCCAAGCTCTCGGCGAATATCAAACAGATCGGCGACGCAGAGGTCATCATCACACCGGGCAAGGGTCACCGCTTTGTCATCATCTTTCGCGGCGCCGACCTGGCCGGACCGTTGAGCGACACCGACCCGCACCGCGAGGGCCTGCCGATCGCCGAGTCGCAGCCGGACGACCCGAGCTGCGCCAAGGCGCAAAAAGCCGCCAAGCTGATCGGCGGATTTTACGAGGCCGCCCTGCCGCTGCTCGCCGGCTTGGAGCCGGCCAACGGCTTCCTCATGCGCGGCATCGCGCATCAGCCGGACATCCCGATGTTCGCCGAGCGCTACGCGATGCGCCCGGCGTGCCTCGCCGTTTACCCGATGTACAAGGGCCTCGCCCAGCTTGTCGGCATGACCAAGCACGAGGGCCCGCAGACGATCGAGGAGCAGTTCCAGAAATACAAAGAGCTGTACGACGACTACGAATATTTTTTCATCCACTACAAGTACACCGACATGCACGGCGAGGACGGAAACTTCCAGGCCAAGACCAGGGCGATCGAGGACTTCGACAAGGCGCTACCGATCTTGCTCGAGAAAAAACCGGACGTCATCGCCATTACCGGCGACCACTCGACGCCGTGCGCGCTCAAGGGCCACTCGTGGCATCCGCAGCCGGTGTTGCTGCACTCGGCCACCAGCGGCTCCGACAAGCTCGAACGCTTCACCGAGACGCACGCCAACCGCGGCTCGCTCGGCATCATCGAGGCCAAGCACCTCATCCGCCTCATGCAGGCCAACGCGTTGATGTTCGACAAGTTCGGCGCATGAAGGCTGTCATCCTCGCCGCCGGGAAAGGCACCCGAATGGGCGCGCTCACCGACGAGTTGCCCAAGCCGATGTTGCCGGTCGAGGGCAAG
>JASLKI010000376.1 GCA_030747575.1 Verrucomicrobiota bacterium
CGCTTGCTGATGATCGGCTTCGAGTCGTGCGCGTTGCTCTCCGTGGTGAACGAGCGCACGACGGAAAACTTGTGCGCCAACCTGGCCAGCCGCTGCATCGTGCTCCCAAACGTGATGCCCGGAATCGTCGTCGGGATTTCGCCGGTCATCGAGCGGATGCCGGACGGCGCGCTCATCTTGGGGTCGAACGTCTCGTACTGCGACGGCCCGCCGTGCTGGAACAGAAACACGACGCACTTGTCCCTGGCCAGACCGCCGGCCTTTTTGACGGCTTCCTCCGCCCGGAGCAGGTCCGGCAGCGCCAAGCCGCCCAGTCCCAAGCTTCCCACCGAGAGAAACTCACGTCGGCTCCAATGGTTGGTTCTCAGCCCCAGCATAATTCGCGAATGCCTAAAACCGTACACTCACCCCTCACGAGCGCAATCCTTTCCAGCGCCTGGCTAATGGGCTCTTGTTCCGAGTTGGCGGACGCTCTAGGCTGCGGGAGCCATGTCGTTGCCGGTGATCAGTGTGGAGCAGATGCGGCGCTGGGAGGCGGCGACGTGGGAGTCCGGCAAGACCGAGGAGGAAGTCATCGCACAAGTCGGTGAAGTGGTCGCAGCACGCGTAATGGAACTCACCCGGCCCGGCGACGCCGTCCTGCTGCTCGCTGGCAAGGGCCATAACGGCGACGACGTCCGTGCGGTGACCAATCATCTGCCGGAGCGCGAGGTGAACCTGCTCAGCGTCACCGACCCGGCTAAGACGCGTCAAAAACTTCCGCTCGATCTCGACCCCGCCCCGGCGCTCGTCGTCGATGGCCTGTTCGGCATCGGGCTGAACCGACCGCTCAACGCGGACTGGATGCAGGTCATCGCACAGCTCAACGCCAAGCGGCTGCGCGTACTCTCGGTGGACGTGCCCTCCGGCGTGGACGCCGCCACCGGCGAGGTTCAGGGGGCGGCGGTTCGCGCAATGGAAACACTGAATCTCGGCACGGCCAAGAAAGGTCTGCTGCAGCCAAGCGCCTCGGAATTCGTCGGCCGACTACGGGTCGCACGGGACATTGGCCTGGTGCCTTGCCGCGAAACGAGTGATTTGCTGCTTGGCCAAGCCGGGGATTTTAAGGACTTTCCGCCGGCCCGGCCGGCCGGCGGGCACAAGGGCACGTTTGGCCACCTAGGCATCATGGCCGGCAGCGTGGGCTATCACGGCGCAGCGGTGCTCGCAGCTCGCGGCGCCGCGCGGGCGCAACCGGGACTGGTCACACTGCTGACGCCGGACGAGGTATTCGTCCCGGTGGCATCGCAGTTGGCGGGCGTGATGGTGCGACCTCTGGCTCCCGGCAAGATTACAGTCAAGTCGATCACCGGCATGTTGATCGGCCCAGGCCTCGCCGCGGATGATTTGCCGGGGAACCTGAAGGAGACCACCGGCGAGATGTGGCTTGAGTCGTCGGTGCCGATCGTGGTGGATGCCAGCGCACTGGACTGGCTGCCGTCGGGGACGTTTCGCGACAAGGCGATTCGGGTAATCACGCCGCACCCCGGCGAGGCGGCACGGCTGCTTGGCTCAACTGTAGACGAAGTGCAGGCCGACCGGGTCGAGGCGTTGCGCGCTCTATCCGCCAAGTTCGGCGACTGTTGGGTGGTTCTGAAAGGCCAACACACACTGATCGGGCACGGTAAGAATGAGGTTTTGGTGAATCCCACTGGCAACCCGGGCCTTGGCCAGGGCGGCAGCGGCGACCTGCTGGCCGGTTATCTGGCCGGACTGCTGGCCCAACCGCTCTTGCGCGAGAATATCGGCCGAACAATCCGTTACGCCGCCTGGCAGCACGGCGCTGCGGCGGACGAGTTGGCAAGCCAGGCGTCGAACTGGGTGGTGGAAGACTTGGCCAAGCGTATCGGGGCCGTTCAAGCGTAAGCCAAAAAAGCCCTTTGAATGCCTTTACAATCAATCATAATGAGCACAGCCTTGCCTTTCGTTCTGCCGTGCAGTTCGAGCTGCCTGAGTTGATTTCAGTACTCCAATGAAAGGGTATATTCATATAATAAAAAATGTCCTCCTGAGCACAATGGCTATGGGGGCGATGATACTGTCTGGTTGCTCCCAGCAGAACAACGAACCCCAGATCGAAAAGGCAGCGGCGCCCAAAGCCCAACTGCCGGGCGGAGCGGATAGTGTGGTCTTGATCCCGATCAAGCTCTTGGAGGAGGAAGACCCCAAGCTGTTATGGGAAATGCTTCCACCATCATACCAGACCGACGTCACAAACCTGATCCATGACTTTGTAAACAACATGGACCAGCAGCTTTGGGACAAGCTGTTTGAAGTGCTAAGCCAGGTCGGACTCCTTTTAAAGGACAAACAGGACCTGATCACTGCCATGATTGAGGAAAATCTGGGCGGAACGGGTGCGTCACAGGAGGAGATGCAACAATCGCTCGAGACGATGGGTAAAATGCTACAAACCCTGGTCGAGAGTGACCTAGGCAAACACGCCACAGCCAAGGGTATGGATCCTGGTAAGTTTCTGGATGAGACCGGCAAGGAACTGTTCAAGTTAATTGCTGAAACCTCCAAGCTCGAAGAGGGCGACCCGTGGAACACAGAAATCAAGGCCAAGCTAAAGGACATCAAGGTGGAGATCGTTTCACAGGAGGGCGACACTGCCACAATCAGCGTAAGCGGTATTCCCGACCTGCCGGATATTGATGAGTTAACAGCCCAGTTACCAGGTTTCGATGATTCCGAACTGCCGGGGCTTTCCATGCTCAGAAATGGCGAGCAACAGGTCGTCAAGGTCGAGGGTAAATGGATTCCAAAGGCAATGGCGGATGAGTGGAAAGATAACATGTCAGAGGCCAGTGAAATGATTAACAACGACCTCAAGAATATGCTCGGGCCGGAAGAGAAAAAACAGGTCATGAATATCATGAACGCCGTTCAGATGGGGATAACCGGCGCAACCAAGGCCAAAACCCAGCAAGAGCTACAAATGGCAATGATGCAGGCAGTTATGGGAGCTTTAATGTCCGCAGGCGGAGGTGAAGACGGGGGTCTCTTCCAAGATGGATTGGGATTGCCAGGTTTTGGCGATCCAGACGAGGAGAATAAATAATCAGCGCTATTTAACTGATAAGTTGACTAAACAACAGTAGGAACCATGAACGAATCTAGATTAATACTTTTGGCAGTGGCTTTAGGGATTTTCATTCCAAGTAGCTTCGCCCAACAGGAAGACAAACCAATAAGCGAACAGATTCTCGGCACTTGGAAACATCAAGCAGAACCAGTATCCATCACATTCCAAGCCGGTGGGAAAGGTCGTTTGAGTTTCGGAGGAGGACAATTTGGTATTGATTTAACTTGGAAATTGCTGGGAACAAACAAATTGTCAATGACAGTAAAAGATCCTGGCACAGGCC
>JASLKI010000377.1 GCA_030747575.1 Verrucomicrobiota bacterium
GACATCACACCGTCGTGCAGTCCCTTATAAAAAGTGTCATGAGCGTGGCGTTGGATCGAGTATTGATCGCCGTTGAGAAACCCCCAGTCCTTGGCCAAGCCGAGGTCGGGCAAGTCGATGAGAATGCAGATACGCTCGCCCGGCTTGGGGCGGAACGTGTTGCGCAACAGGCGAGAGAGACAAAACGGGGGGAAATGTGGTAAATCCATTAAAAGAGTGTGATAGCCAAAGTATCCGTGGCCGCTTAAATATAATAACAAATTGTGGAACAAAAACAAAATAAATAGAAAATTAAACTAAAAACCGCTTGGCCCGGCGGGTCAAGGGAGGTTAGGTTGCCCCTCCGGCGGATAGCCGGGTGAATTATGTTTTGGGGTGTTCTCATAGGTATTCAGGCTGTGGGCGTGTTTGCCGCCAGCAGTTTGGGTATGGAAATTGATCTGATGGCGACGTACACGGAGATGGGCATCGGCACCGGCATCGGCGTTGGGACGGCCGCTGTCATCTTCTCCATTGGTGCCGGTGTGGTCTCGGCCATTGATTACACCCGGAAGCGCAAATCCTACTAATTGCCAGCGCTTTTTATGAGCGCATTTTCTTCTTCTGTTCAAAGCCTGTACGTGCACGTGCCGTTTTGTGCGGCCAAGTGCGAGTACTGCGCATTTTTCTCCGAGCTCTCCAGCGGCGAGCAGATGAACCGCTTCGTCGATGCGCTGATCCGCGAGATGGAACTGGTCGCCTCGTCGCTCAAGCCCCGAACGATTTTCTTCGGCGGCGGCACACCGTCGCTGCTCAGTACGGCTCAATGGCGGCGCGTCCTCGAGGCGATGGAGCGGCTCGACCTGCTCGGTGCCGACGAGTGGACCGTCGAGTGCAACCCCGCCACCGTCTCAACGGAGAAGGCCCGCCTCCTTCGCGAGTACGGCGTGAACCGCATCTCGATGGGTGTGCAGTCACTCGACGAGGGGCTGCTCGACCGGCTTGGCCGCATTCACTCACGCGAGATGGTGTTCAAATCGTTCGACCGCCTGCGCGCCGCCGGTCTCGACAACATCAACCTCGACCTCATGTTCGCCATCCCCGGCCAGACGATGGACATTTGGAAATCCACCATGACCGAGACGATCGAGATGGGTAGCGAACACCTCTCCTGCTACGAGGTGATCTACGAGGATGACACGCCGCTCTACGAGCAGTTGCAAGCCGGCGAGTTCGACGTAGATGAAGCCCTGGCCTGCGCGATGTACGACGAGCTGATCGACACCGCTGCTGCTGCCGGCTTCGCGCAGTACGAGGTGGCCAACTTCGCGCGGCACGACGGCGAGCCAAGCGCCGAGCTGCCATCGCGTGCCTGCCGGCACAACGTCAACTACTGGCGCGGCGGCGCGTGCCAGGCGCTTGGGCCAAGCGCGTCAGGTTACGTCGATGGCCGCCGCATCCGCAACATCGCCAACACCGAGCGCTACTGCGAACAGCTTGCGCTTGGCCAACGGGCGCACGAGTCGGTCGAGCAACTTTCACCCCTGGCCAGCGCCGGCGAAACGGCGGCGTTTGGTTTGCGGATGAATGCCGGTTGGCCGTTCAAGTTGTTCGAGCAAGCCACCGGCCACGACCTGCGCGCCGGGTGGGTCGCCGACATGCAGCGGGCGGTCGAATCCGACTGGGGCGTCCGCAGCGACGATCGATTCCACCTCACGCGGCAGGGAATGCGCTTCGCCGACACGGTGGCCGAGTGGTTTATTCGGCCGGAACCGTGACGGCTTGCACGGCGTGATACTGCCCGTGCGGCGGCTCGTCGATACGCGTGGTTTGGCCGTTTGGCCAGTAGATTTCGACGAACTCTGCCACCGCTTGGCCAAGGCCGAAGTGGGCGATCGGCGCGTGCTGTGAACGGTACGAGTCGCCGTTGACGATGACACGCCACTGGTCGCGCCCGCCGGCCCGAAGCCGGATCTTGGTTCCGTTGAGCGACGGGCAGCCAACGCTGCGGGCCAAGCGAAAGCCCACCCAGCGGTTGTCGCCCGGCCAAAGGTTGCGCGCCATCAGCAGCCCCTGCGTCGCAGGTTCCGGCCAGACGGAGAAGTGGGTGAAAATGAGGTCAAGCCGCCCGTCGCCGTCGATATCGCCGCTGGCAACGTTGCGCGAGTCGATCTCATGCGAGGCGTTCATCAGGAATGCGACATCATCGAGCGACTTGTTTTCGCGGTTGAGCAGCAGTCGATTTTTCTCGTAGCCGCCGTACGAGTAGCCTGCACCGTACAACCGGCTGGATGTACTCTGGATATAAACCTCCATCGCGAGGTTCGACTCGGAAGTGGCGTGGTAAATGTCATGGCACCAAAACTGCCGCTCGTAATCCTTCACCGACTCGCGGCTCTTGTGGCCGTTGGCGATGAAGAGATCGGTGTCGCCGTCGTTGTCCGCGTCGAACGACGTCGCGCCCCACGACCAGCCGGTGTTGGCCACGCGATCGCCCATCGGTCGCTGCTCAAACTTATTCCCATCGCCGAAGTAAAGCCGGTTGCCAAACGTTAGGTCGGCCAACCGCTCGGTGTAGTGCGGGTGCGTCGGCGGCGCGAGCTTCATCGACAACAGCCGCTCGACGGCCCACGAGTTCATCCCGATCATCAGTAAATCCATTCGGCCGTCGGCATCGTAGTCGGCGAAGGTGTGTGCCATACCGAAGCCGTAACGATTATCGACAAGCCGATCGGTTGCATCGGTGAATTTCCCCGAGCTATCGTTGAGGTAAATATCCACACCGGCGAAGTCGCTGACGACGACCAGATCCAAGTCGCGGTCGTCGTCGATGTCCGTGAACGACGCGCTGTACGACCGGCGATGGCGCTTGGCTACAAGCCCGGCGGCGACGGTACTGTCGCTCAACCGGCCGGTGCCGTCATTGAGCAGGAGATAGCCAGGGAAACCGTCGTTGGTATCGTAAATCGGCGTCGGCATTTGGCCTTTCACGTAAGGCAGTTTGTACTGCGACAACCACAGGTCCGCGTCGCCGTCACCGTCGATGTCGCCGGTGGTCATCACCATCGGGTCGAGTACTTTTTCCGGTGCCTGCCAAGCGAGACGAGCCTCACTTTTGAACGTCCCGCCTTGCTCTCCCTGAATGAGATAAATGCCATTGTGCCCGCAGGCAACGACGTCCACCACGCCGTCGCCGGACAAGTCTTCGAGTGTGACGTTGAACACAGTTTCGCTGAACTTCGGGCAGAGCGTCTCCGCCTTGAAACGCCCCTCGCCGAGGTTGCGGTAGATGCGGTTTTTGCAGCCCAGGATCACCTCCACCCGGCCGTCGCCGTTGAAGTCATAAAGGATGAGCGGGTCGATGAAGATGTTCCCGTCGTTGGGAGTGATGTCCTGCCTGTTGGCCGGGTTGAATGTTGGCGCACCGGTACGCTCGAGCCACTCGAGTCCGGTGAGGTCGATGCGATCCGGCTGGGGCAGGGTCTCCGGCGTCAGTTCGGCCGGTTGCCACTGCACCGTGATGTCACCGCGCAGGATGCCGCGCTTGGCCAAAGGACCGTTGACGAGGTGCAGTGAAATCCAAAAGACTGACCTCGGCCCGCCGACGGCTTGAGGGTCAAACCGGCGATGACGCCACTCGCTCTGCTCGAGTTGCCAGCCGGCGGCCTTCCAGCGGCCAAGCGCCTGAGTGAACTGATCGGCGGACCAAGCCGGCCCGCCCTTGGCCCGGCGGACGCGGCGGATGCCGGACTCCCACGGCTCGGCCGTCTGGGCCTGGCCAAGCTGCATCTCGCGAAACGGCATGCCGCCTAGCAGTTGAAACGGGTCGGCGCCAGTCCGGAGGTTGTCCCAAATTTGAATCGCCACCTCACCGTACCGGCGCGCGGCCATCTCGTCGGCCCACACGGTGGCGTCCCAATGGCGGTGCTTGGCCTCGATGGCGGCGACCTGTTGCATCACCTGTTCATCGACAAGCCCAGCCGCTTGGCTTGGCTTGGGAGCGGCAGCGGGAGGTGGCCCGGTTGGAATGAGCAGCACCGCCGCCGCGCCGACGAGCAGCACGGCGAGCACCAACGCCAACACTCTGCCGGGGCGGAACAACACGCCGGGATTGTCAGCACATCCGGCCCTTTTTCAACCGAAATAAACGGCCAAGCGACTTTCGTTCCCTTGACACCAAACTTTTCTCTGCGAGGATGCATCCCCTTTTTTATGGCCGAGACCAATTCAAACGATCAGATGGAAAAAATCGTGTCGCTCTGCCGGCGGCGCGGATTTATTTTCCAATCTTCGGAAATTTACGGCGGACTCAACGGGTTGTGGGACTACGGCCCGCTCGGTGTCGCGCTCAAGCGCAACATCAAGGAGGCGTGGTGGCGCGACATGGTCACCGCGCACAACGAGCGCGTGCAACCGGAAGGCGCGCCGAAGCCGTTCCAGATGACCGGCATCGAGTCGTCGATCATCATGCACCCGCGCGTGTGGAAGACGTCCGGCCATTACGACCTGTTCAGCGACATGATGGTCGATTGCCGCAAGAGCAAACGCCGCTACCGCCACGACCATATTAAGGGCGCCTGGGTGGAGCACGACGGCCAAAAGGCTTTCGTCACCTGTGTCACCGACGGCGACGCCAAGGAGGAGATCACTCGCCGCGCGCTGCAGTATTTCAAGCTGAAGGCAAAGTACGCCGACAAACTTGTTTGGCACGGCGACGTCACCGACTTGACGACGATCAGCGAGACAGACCAGGTGCTCGCCCCTGACGCGAAGGAGCTCGGCACGCTGACCGAGCCGCGCGAGTTCAACCTAATGTTCGAGACGCACATCGGCGCGATGCGCAGCGACGACAGCACGGCGTTCCTCCGGCCGGAAACGGCGCAGGGGATGTTCGTCAACTTCCGCAACGTGGTGGACAGCAGCCGAATGAAAGTGCCGTTCGGCATCGCGCAACAGGGCAAGAGTTTCCGCAACGAAATCACGCCGCGCAACTTCACCTTTCGCACTCGCGAGTTTGAGCAGATGGAGATGGAGTTTTTCTGCCACCCAAGCGAGTCACGCGAGTGGTATCAATTCTGGCGAGACCGCCGTTTCAATTGGTACGTCGATTTGGGCATCAACAAGGAGCGGCTCATCCTGCGTGACCACGAGCAGGCCGAACTGGCGCACTACTCGGTCGGCACCGCGGACGTCGAGTACGCCTTTCCGTTCTGCGAAGAAGGCGAGTACGGGGAGCTCGAGGGCATCGCTCATCGCGGCGACTTCGATCTACGCTCCCACATGGAGGGCAAACTCGTCCGTGAAGGCGACGAACTCGTCGTCGAGCAGGGGGAAGATGGCAAGCCGAAATATCCCGGTAGTGGCAAGGATCTGACCTACCATGACGAGGAGACCAAGGAACGCTTCGTGCCGCACGTCATCGAGCCGGCCGCCGGGGCCGACCGCACTGTGCTGGCGTTCATCTGCGACGCCTACGAAGAGGAGGAAATCACCAACGAAAAAGGCAAAACCGAGACCCGTGTCGTAATGCACTTTCATCCGCGAATCGCGCCGGTCAAAGTGGGCGTTTTCCCATTGCTAAAAAACAAGCCGGAGCTGGTGGCCAAGGCGATGGAAGTCCGCGCCCTGCTCCAGCCATACATGACCGTGTTCTACGACGAAACCGGCGCGATCGGCCGGCGCTACCGCCGCCAGGATGAAGTCGGCACGCCATTCGGTGTCACAATCGACTTCGACACGATCGGCGAAAATGGCGACGCAACCAAGGACACCGTCACTCTCCGCGACCGTGACAGCATGGAACAACGCCGGGTGAAAACCGAGGACCTCCTCGGCATCCTGCTAAAGGAAATCATGTAGCTCCAACGCTTGGCCAAGCGGGATTATTTTGCGTGGAGTAGTTTCTGCAACCGTTAGCTGATGACCGGCTGGCTGGTGCCGGCGTCGGGCTTGGCTTGACCGGTGGCGACTTGGGTCATGCGGCGGCGCATGTAGGCGAAGACTTCGAGTAGTGGTAGCTCTTTCGGGCAGACGTCGTCGCAACCCATGAGGCCCATACAGCCGAAGACGCCTTCGTCGGTGGATACGAGCTCAAACCAGTCTTCACTATCGCGCTCGTCACGGGGGTCGAGCATGAAGCGGCCAATGCGGTTAAGCGCGGTCGCGCCGAGGAAGTCTTCTCGGATGTTCGCCGTGCCGCAGCCGGCGACGCAGCAGCCGCACTCGATGCAGCGGTCGAGCTCGTAGATTTTCTCGGCGGTCTCGTTGTCCATCCGCTCCTCTTCGGCGGTGGGATCGAATTCCTTTTGCGTGTGGATCCACGACTCGACGCGCTCGTTCATGCCGCGGAACCACGTGCCAGTATCGACGGACAAATCGCCAATGAGCTTGAATGACGGCATCGGCGCAAGAGTGATGGTGGTGGGCAACTCTGCGGTAAGAGTGCGGCAGCCGAGGGTGGGGCGGCCGTTGATCATCATGCCGCACGAGCCGCAAACACCGGCGCGGCAAACGAAGTCGAACTGCAAATCCGGCGCCTGTTGTTCGCGAATGCGGTGCAGCGCGACGAAGAGGTTGAGGCGCGGCGTTTCCTCGAGTGGATAATCGACGAAGCCCGGCTTTGAGTCGGGGTCGGCCGGGTCGTAGCGGAAGATGCGAAATGTAAGTTGACGCGCCATTTTAAGATTCCTTCGTCGAGGCGTACTCGACCATTTCCTTGAGCTCCGCTCCCAACGGCGTAGCGGTCTCGTGCCAACCCTGTTTGATCCATTCCTGTTTCACGTTGTCGTTGTATTTCGCAACCGACTGTTCCATCGAGATATTAGTGGCGCCGCCGTAACCGCGTTGGCCGGGAGGGCTCTCAAGCAGGCCAACCGGTTCGTAGCTGATGTCCGGCTCGGCCGCGCCCTCAGGCCAACGTGCGAGCGTGCGCTTGAGCCATTCCTTGTCGTTGCGCTCGGGATAATCCTCGCGCGAATGACCGCCGCGGCTCTCGGTCCGTAGCAGTGCGCCCTTGGCCACACACAGGCCAAGCTTGATCATGCCCGGCAGACGCAGGGCCAAGGCCACCTCGGGGTTTGCGCCTTTCGTCGAGGAACGTAGCTTTAGGTTTTGCGCACGCTGATACAGATCACGCAGGGTGTCGACAGCCTCCTCAAGCTCGCCGCCTTTCCGGAAAATGCCGACCTTGGCCTGCAGTGTCTCGCGCATGGCATCGTGCAGCGCGTCGACGTTTTCATTCGCCTTACCAAGGCCATCACCGAGCAGCGCGTTGATGCGATTCTGCTGCACCACGACCGCATCGGCGGCCATTTTCGTATCGAGTGCGAGTGGCTGTTGGCTGGCCCATTGGCCCATGCGCTGGCCGCAGAATTTCCCCGCAACAACAGTCTCGGCGAGGCTGTTGCCGCCGAGACGGTTCATGCCGTGCATGTCCCAGCAAGCCGACTCGCCGACACTCCACAAGCCCTCAAGGCCGTAGGCGTGGCCGTCTTTGTTCACGCGGATGCCGCCCATGCTGTAATGCTGCGTGGGACGCACGGGCACCAGTTCCTTAATGGGATTGACACCAAGAAAGTACATGCAGATGTCGTACACCTCGCGCAGCTTGGTCCGCAGGTGCTGCTCGCCGAGGTGGCGCAGATCGAGCCAAAGATGCTCGCCGTCCGGGCTGGGCACTCCCTTGCCCTTGGCGATGTGCTCGGTCATGCGACGACTAACCACATCGCGGCTGGCGAGCTCCTGCTTGTCCGGTTCGTAGTCGGGCATGAATCGGTATTCATCCACATCGAGCAACAAGCCGCCATCGCCGCGGCAGCCTTCGGTCACCAAAATATCCGTCGGCACGATTCCAGTTGGGTGGAACTGCACTGCCTCCATGTTGCCGAGAGGCACGATTCCGGTGTCCAGCGCGATGGACTGACCGGTGCCTTGGTTGATGATGGCGTTTGTGCTGTATTTATAAACGCGGCCAAACCCGCCCGAGGCGATCACCGTGGCCTTGGCCAAGTAGGACTTTAGCACGCCTGTGCGCAGGCAACGCACCACCGCGCCGAGGCAGCGCGTGCCGTCGTGAATCAACGAAATCGCCTCCATGCGATCGTGCACTTTGATGCCCAGTTGCACGACCATGTTGTCCATTGTGTAAAGCACCGTGTGGCCGGTGCCATCGGCGGTGTAGCAGGTGCGCCAGCGGGATACGCCGCCGAAGTCGCGATGCATGATTAGCCCCTCCTTTTCGCGCGGCTCCTCGAGCGTCACCTTTTTGCCTTTGATAAAATAATCGGCCGGGCCGCCCTTCACGCGCGTCCACGGCACACCGAAGTGGGCCATCTCGCGCATGGCGATGGGGGCATTGTCAGCGAAAATTCGGGCCACCTCCTGATCGCAGCCCCAGTCGCTGCCCTTCACGGTATCGAGCCAGTGCAGTTCCTCACTATCGCCCTCTCCCTTGGCGCAGTTGCCCAGTGCGGCCTGCATGCCGCCCTGCGCGGCGCACGAGTGGCTGCGGCGCGGCGGCACCAGCGAGAGTATGAGTACCTCATTGCCTTCGGCGGCGGCGGAAATCGCTGCGCGCTCGCCTGCGAGGCCAGCACCAATCACCAGCACATCGGTTGTGATAATTTCGCTCATCCTTATTTGCCCTCCGGTGTCAGAAGAAATGCCAAAGGCGGATCCAATACGCCGGCCATCACCAGCAGCGTGAGAAAGCCGATGATGAGAAAAAACCAAAGAACCACCTTCTCCATGATGAGAGCCATCTCACGTGTAATGCGTTTGCCGATGACCGGAATGCGCGCGCCCAAGCCCCATTTCACTGTCACCCGGTACAACCCGATTCCGGCGTGAACCTCCACCATGAACAATAGCACCGCGTACAGCAACCACATGCCGTCCTGCACTCGAGCCATCGTCTCGGCGGCGTTGATGCCGATCGCCTCGCCAATGCCAAATGTGCGCTGCGCGACATCCGCCCCGACGATGAACAGATGGATCGAGCCCAGCGCGAGGATGATCATCCCCGAGCGCACCTGCCAAATCCAAAGAGTCGTCTCCTTGTGCGGACGCACCTTTTCCAACTCGGCACGATCCTCCTTGGAAATATTCCACTCACTGCCGGCAATATCGTCGCCCAATTTCTTAAGCCGTTTGCGCTCCGCCAGCTTGGCCGGGATTTTCCGACTGGCCGTCACGAAGTGAACGAAAAAAACCACCGTCACCAGCACCACCGTCGGCTGCGCCAGCCAATAATGCTCGAACAAATCCGCAATAAAATTGAAGCCTCGCTCGCCAGTGAGAATCGTGCTTACAAAAAACATGTGCCCCCACATGAACGTCGCGAGAAAGATGCCCGTGCCGGTGCTGATCGCGTCAAGCTTCCACTGCCGCCGTGCTCGCTCTTTGACAGCAACCAACTCCCCCTCGGGATGGGTGATATTGTTACTCATGGTTAACCGTCCCGGTTTCTGCCGGTGAAATTGAGAATGTCATTTTGGATCCTCCGGGCTGGCGGAGCGGCCAATGTTTTAAAGCGATTCCTGCTGCGAATCAAGGAAGTTCCTCAGCCTCGACTGAATCATTCACCGTGTTAAACACCTGTCTATTTTTTCCCGGCACGTTACAGTGCCGTGCGAAATGAACCGGGCATTTTACAAGATTGGCTTTCTGTTTCTTACCGCCGGACTGGCGCTTGGCGGTTGCAAAACAACCTCAAACCAACCCATTCCACCACAAGCCGTCTTTCATCCGGCCAAGCTTGAGGCGATCGATGCGGCAATCGAGCGCGCCATCGCCGCCGGCAAAGCGCCCGGCGCAGTGGTGCGCATCGAGAACGGCGGCGCAGTCTATCAAAAAACATACGGGGCCAAATCAGTCGAACCAGCGACTGTGCCAATGACCGCTGACACCATTTTCGACGGTGCATCGTTGACCAAGGTCATCGCCACCACACCAGCCATCATGCTGCTTGTCGAGCGCGGCAAACTCCGGCTTAGCGACAAGGTGAACCGGTGGATTCCAGGCTTCGAGGCCCACGGCAAAGGGGCCGTGACTGTTCTCCATCTGCTCACGCACACCTCCGGGCTGCGCCCCGGCTTGTCTGCCAAGCCGGCGTGGAGAGGCGTGGCCAAAGCCATCGACTTGGCTAAGGCAGAGCGACTTACAACACAGCCAAACACCAAATTTCGCTACAGCGACATCAACTTCATCCTGCTCGGTGAGATCGTCCGACTGGCCTCCGGGCAACGGCTCGACGAGTTCGCTACCGCCGAGATTTACCGGCCGCTTGGTATGAACGACACCAATTTTCTGCCGCCCTTGACCAAGCGCAGCCGTGTCGCCCCTACTGAGCGGGTGGATGGCAATATCCTGCACGGCATAGTCCATGACCCGACGTCCCGGCGCATGGGTGGTGTCGCCGGCCACGCCGGGCTGTTCACCACCGCCGCCGACCTGTCGCGCTTTGCCCACATGATGCTCAACGGCGGCAAATTGAAAGGTCGGCGCATTTTTAAAAGTGAGACAGTTCAGTTGATGACTTCGGTTCACACGCCGAAAGGCATGAAGGCCAAACGCGGCCTCGGTTGGGACATCGACTCGCCGTACTCGAGTCCTCGCGGCAACCATTTCAAGATCGGCGGCTACGGGCACACCGGCTGGACCGGTGGCTCGCTCTGGATCGATCCGGCCACCCGAACCATTGTTATTCTCATGTCCAGCCGCACGCATCCCGACGGCAAAGGCAACGTCATCGCCCTACGCCGCGAAGTCGCTACACTTGCCGCCGAGGCGTTGCGGAGGGGTTCGTTTGGCGGCAGCAATACGCCGGGCGTGCTCAATGGAGCCGACGTGTTGCGACAGCGAAAAGGTATTCTACCCAAAGGTGCGAAGGTTGGACTTGTCACCAACCACACCGGCCATGACCGAAACCGCCGCTCGACCCTGGATTTTTTAAGAACGTCGAATGAGGTTGAGCTAAAGGGGCTGTTCAGTCCCGAGCACGGGCTGTACGGCAAACTCGACGAGAAAATCAGCGACGGCACCGACGCCAAATCCGGCCTCAAGATTTACAGCCTCTACGGCAAAAACCGCAAGCCGACACCAGATCAACTCGACGGACTCGACGCGTTGATCTTCGACATACAGGACATCGGCTGCCGGTTTTACACGTACATTTCAACGATGGGCCTGGCAATGGAAGCCGCCTCTGCGGCCGGTGTGAAATTCATCGTACTCGACCGTGTGAATCCGATCAGCACTACGGTTGCCGGGCCGGTAAGACTTGGGCCGAGCCAGTTTATTGCGTACCACAACATCCCGGTGCAACACGGCATGACCGCCGGCGAGCTGGCACGGATGATCAACGCCGAGCGCGACCTTGGCGTCGAGTTGCAGATCGTGAAAATCGAGGGTTGGAAACGTAGCCAGTGGTTCGACACCACCGGCCAACCGTGGACGAACCCGTCACCCAACATGCGCAACCTCACCCAGGCGCTGCTTTATCCCGGCATCGGTTTGCTCGAGACCGCGATGTCCGTCGGCCGGGGCACTGACACGCCGTTCGAAGTGATCGGCGCGCCTTACATCGACGACGTAAAATTGGCCAACCGGCTCAACGCGCTTGGCCAAGCCGGTGTCCGGTTTGTCCCGATCCGCTTCACGCCAAGCGCGAGTATTCACGCGGACGAACCGTGCGGTGGCGTGAACATCATTGTCACCGATAGGCAAAAACTCCGCGCCGTGCCGCTGGGCATCGACATCGCCCGCGTGCTGCACAAGCTGCACCCGAAGAATTTCCCCTTGGCCAAAGTCGGCCGCCTCCTCTGCCACCCGCCGACCCTCGAGGCGCTTGGCCAAGGCAAAACACTCGCCCAAATCGAGGCCCTCTGGAAAACTGACCTGGCCAAATTCACCCCCCGCCGCGCAAAATATCTCCTGTACGAGTAAACTTTTCGGTGTGCACTCCAACGCGGCGTTGGTTTAGCTGTCTTCGGCTATCAATTCTAAACCTGCCTTGGCTTCCTTTTTGCGGAGCACTTTTTCGTGGCGGTTGGCTTCGGCTCGGAGGAGAGCCTCGGGTTGCCAGCCTTTGCGCTGGGCGTACTCGGCAAGGGCGAATAACTCCTTGGCCAGGGTGGCCTTGGTGTAGCGTTGCTTGGCCGGCTTGGCCAAGGGCTTGTCGGCGAGGCTGTTTTTGCGCGCTTTTTTGATGAGCTTTTCGGTGCGTTGTAGTGACGGCAGGTGGCGCGGGATACCGTCGAGAACGGAAGGGCGCTCGTGTCGGGTGCCCTCCTTTTCTTCGCGCTTTATTTTTTCCCACTGCGCCCAGACGGCATCGACGTCCTTGGCTTTCGAGTCACCGAAAACGTGCGGGTGCCGCCGGATGAGCTTGTCGGTGATTGTGCGGGCAGCTTGCTCGAAGTCGAACGCCTTGCGTTCGTTGGCCAGTTGGCAGTGGAAGACGACTTGCAACAGCAGGTCGCCGCACTCCTCGAGCATTTCGTGGTCGTCGTCGGCCTCGATGGCGTCGATCAACTCGTAGACCTCCTCGACGGCGTGGAAGCGAATCGACTGGTGATTCTGCTCGCGATCCCACGGGCAGCCGCCGGGGCCGCGCAGGCGCGACATGACCTCAATAAGTTCGTCAATCGCCGGTTTTTGTTCTTTGGGTTTGCGCTTGGCTGGCATGTCAGAGGATGACGAGGTCGTTTCGGTGGACAATCTCGATGCCCTTGAGTTCTCGCGCCCGGATTTTATCGGCATCGAAGCGGCTGATCCCGCGCGAAAACTCGGTGCCGTTAATATCGCAGATGCGCACGACATCTCCTTTCGCAAAGTCGCCGTTGCACTTGGCCACGCCGGGAGGCAAAAGGCTCTTGCCCTTGTCACGCAGGGCGTCACGCGCGCCGTCATCCACCCAAAGCGAGCCCTTAGGGTGATGAAAAAAGGCGATGCGCCTCTTGTGACCCTTGAGGCGGCCAGGGCGCGGGGTGAAAAATGTGCCCTCGTCACGACCGTCGATGATGTTGGCTAGGACGCGCTTCTTCTTGCCGGAGGCGATGACCATCGGGATGCCGGTGCGGGCGGTCATCTTGGCGGCGCGAAGCTTGGCATCCATGCCGCCGACGGCGCTTGCACTCAATGTGCCACCGGCGAGTTTTTGGATACTCGAATCGATCGTCTCTACAACAGGGATGGTGCGGGGACTTTTTTTACCAAAATTCTCAACCAAGCCGTCGACGGTGGTGAGGAGGATCAGCAGGTCGGCCGGGAGCAGACAGGCCACCAGTGCCGCAAGCCAATCGTTGTCGCCGAATTTTAGCTCGGTGTAGCTAACGGCGTCGTTCTCGTTGACGATCGGCACGACGCCCTTCTCGAGCAGGGAAACGAGTGTGTTTCGAGCGTTGAGATGGCGTTCCTGGTGCTCAATATCGTCGTGAGTGAGGAGCACCTGGGCAACTTGCATGTTGTGCCTGGCAAACAGTTCCGTGTAGGTGGACATGAGTTGTGACTGGCCAACAGCGGCGCAGGCTTGCAGGTCGGACAGGTCGGTGGGGCGCTTATCCATCGCGAGCATACCCATGCCGGCGCCGACGGCCCCGGACGACACGACAATGATCTCCCGACCGGCTTGGCGCTGGGCCGCCACTTGGGCGACCAGTTGCTCTATTTGGCAGGGATCGATCTGTTTGCTGCGGCTAGTCAGAATGCCGGTGCCAAACTTGACCACCATGCGGCTGGTGTTTTTTAGCGCCTTTCTCTCCATCAGACGCGACTTGGGCTAAAGGCAACTGGCCATCCTTGCAAGCAAAACAAACAGCAAGCGCCTAGCCAAGTAGCGAAGAAAGGTTGCCCGGCAGCTGCGGGCGAGTACACTGTGCCGCACGCAAAACAATCGCTTGGCCAAATTTTCATGAAATCAAAAATTGCATTCGCCGTTGTCGCCACTTCGCTGGCTGCGATCTCCCCTGCCCTGGCCGATTGGCCCCAGTGGCGCGGGCCGGGTGGCCAAGGCCACGCCGAGTCCACTCAACTCCCCGCCGAGTGGAGCGAGGGGGAAAACGTCACCTGGCGCACCGAACTGCCCGGGCGCGGCTGGTCATCGCCAGTCATTCTCGGCAACCAGGTTTGGGTGACGGCAGCACACGAAACCATCGCGTCCGAGGAGAAGAAAAAGGAGCGATTGAAAGCTAACACCGGCAGCCAGCCGTTGACCGTCTTGTCCGAAGTGCGCATTCACGCGCTCTGCATCGATAAATCCAGCGGCAAGATCGTCAAAAACATAGAAATGCTGAAAAAGGAAGATCCTCAATGGGTGCACAAGACAAACAGCTACGCCTCTCCCACACCGATCCTCGAGGACGGCAAACTCTATTCTCAAAACGGTTCATATGGCTCCGCGTGTCTCGACATAAAAAGAGGTAAGGTGCTTTGGACGAATCAGGATCTGTGGGTGATGCACGAAAACGGCCCCGGCAGCTCGCCCATAATTTGGAACGATCTGCTGATCTTTCATATGGACGGTAGCGACCGGCAATTCATAGCCGCACTCGAAAAGAAGACAGGCAAGCTTGCCTGGAAAACTCGGCGCACCGGTGAGATGAATAGTAACCCGCAACTGAAAAAAGCCTACGGCACGCCAGTCGTCACCAAGGTGCATGGGCGTGACATCATCATCTCTCCTGCGGCCGACTGGATGTACGGCTACGACCCCGCAACCGGTGAGGAACTTTGGAAGGTGAAGTACGGATCGCTTGGTTTTTCGATCGTGCCCAAGCCCGTGGTTGGTGATGGCATGGTTTACATCGGCACCAGCTTCATGCGCCCGCAGTTGATCGCGTTCGACATAACCAAGGCCAAGCCTGAGATCGCTTGGGCCTGCAAGCGTAGCGTTCCAGCCGTCTCATCGCCGATCTTGGTTGGGAAAGAAATATACTTCGTTAGCGACTCAGGCGGAATGGTCACCTGCCTCGACGCCAAGACCGGCAGGGAACAATGGCGCGAGCGTATCGGCGGCAACCACGGCGCGTCACCGACATTTGTCGGTGATAGATTGCTCTTCCACAGCAAGGAGGGCGAAACGACTGTGCTAAAGCCCGGCCGGAAGTTTAAAATATTGGCTCGCAACAAACTTGACGGCGCCCACCACGCCAGCGCCGCAGTGAGCGACGATGCCCTTTTCCTAAGGACCGAAAAAGCCATCTACAAAATAGAGGAACAATAACCACACTTGGCGGCCAAACCACAACCCGGTGGAAACCACCGCTGATTAGCCTCTTCAAGGTTTAGAAAAAATTCCGATTCTCTGCGGAAGTTATTGCCTGATTGCGCTTCGCCACCCTTCAAGTGGGCCAAGGAGCTCAAAGGCGCGAACGCCCAGTAAGGTAAACCACTCCACAGGAGACAATAACAGCTTGAGAGCCTCCTTTGTTGGTAGCCCAAAAAACTTTATTTACCCAAAAACATTGAATGACAGGGTGAATGGGCGCACATTTTCGAGATAATTGATTTGAATCACCCAGAAGGAGATGGCTAAACAGCTATCTCTCTAAAAACCACACCAACCAGGGAATGAGGCGGATTTGATTCACCCCATTCTTATTTCATCTAAGGGTTATTCTTGGTATTGGGAGAGGTAACAAGCGTGGCACACATGAATGGCTCTGGATGGGCTTGCTTTAAGCGGAGGGAGGGGTAAAAACGGTTTACCCACAAAGGCCTCGGCACGACGGTTAGCCAGGCGATGAAATTTTGTTTATGAAACTAAACTCCAAACCGAGAGGTGGCTTCACCCTGATCGAGTTGCTGGTGGTGATCGCGATTATTGCCATTCTAGCCGCCATGCTGTTGCCGGCCCTGGCCAAGGCCAAGCAAAAGGCGTACGCAACCGCCTGCATGAACAACCTCAAGCAGGTTGGC
>JASLKI010000378.1 GCA_030747575.1 Verrucomicrobiota bacterium
TTGCCGCAAAACGAGGTTCAATAAACGTAACCCCAGCCCAATCAGAGAGGTCACCATCGACTTCAATGGATTTCCTGTCCGCATTGTACCTTTCGTAACGGGGCTCAACTCCATTCTGCGCCTGTGTTGTGTTACAAAAGATCAGTACGACAGCACCGACAATAACGCCAATAATTCGTGATTTCATAATTATTTTTGATTCCTAGTTCTAGGAGAGCGGGCTAGAATTCGGCAAAACAATCTTACAGTCAAGCGCGTTACAAAATTAATTAAATAAAGTAGCAAAAGAGCAATCTAGTTCCCGAAATTTAAGAAATCTCTAAGCAAATAAGCGGAATTGAAGTTTTTAGGAATTGATGGTTCTCACTTTTTTCAATTTGCCCGGCCGGTAGCTGTAATTCATACTGTCCGGGTTGATCCCCGCATGCCGTCCCTGATCTTGAGAACCTAAGAAAAAAGCCATTTAGGGAACCTTGTAGTCATTTTTGTCTGATTCGACGGGAATAGACTTTATTATTCCATTCGGCCACTCAATTTGAACCGATTGAGGTCGCTGGACAAAGCCCAACACCTGCTCAGGAGCACACTGTGCCATCACTCCGTCGCCCGAATGAAACCAACGACGAGGCGACATGGAGCCATCCGGATAAATCAGGCGAACCCGAGCGCTCAAGCGCTGGGCCAAGGAATTGTTTGCTGAAAATCCAACCCGAATCCCCGCCTTCCCGGCCTGCCCAAGATAAACCTGAGTTTCGCCAAAAGTCTGCGTCGCGACGATATCGGTTCGGCCGTCGCGATTGAAATCGACCACCGAGGCGTTTCGGCTGTCACCCAGGATAGCCAAACCGCTAACACCAGCCCGCACTGGCTCGAAACGGCCATCGCCTTGGCCAAGCAGGATCATCCCGCCACTCGAATCCAGTCGCCCCCAGTCCGGTCGAAGAGAATATAGATTTTGACTCAGCAACAGATCCTCGCGGCCATCGTTGTCGAAGTCAGCCACGTTGATGCCGGACGTCGGACTGAATTGCGCCGGATACGGCAATGCACGGCGCTCGAATTTTCCACCACGGTTCAGGAACACCGATGTCTCAAAACAGTTCAGTCGAGTGCGCCTCAGTCCGTCGAATGAATCCAAAACCTTCGCCAAGTCGATGTCTGAAAACTGGCGGTACTTTGCCGGTAATCTCGCGCGATCGACAACGTTTGCATACAGGTCCATGTCATCAACCGGCAAATGCACGCTCACACGCTTGACGGTGTACAGTGACAATCGCGATTCCCCTCCTCTTCCCAAGTGGACAAGACCGTCGGGGTAGAGTTCCATCGGGCTGTTGCGCCCAAGATTACCTGCGGCAAAATCGACACGACCGTCGTTGTCAAAATCCCCCACAGCCAGACCCTGCCACAAGCCAACAAACTCGAGCATCCCAAACGCCTCACTGACATCAACGAAACGGTCACCGCGATTGTGATACAGACCTATAGCCCCCAAGTCACGTGACACCAGCAGGTCAGCATCGCCGTCTTCATCCATATCAACCAACACCGCACTGGTCACCTGGCCAAGTGCACCGAAAGATTGCTCCCAATCGACAGCACGTCGAAAAGATCCCGATTGATTCAAAAACACCATCGCCCGACTGTCGGCTGGATGATCGTTAAGCGTATTCTGCGTAATATAAATCGCATCTGCAGTTCCATCGCCATCCATGTCACCACGCAACGTCAGTGCCGCCGGTTGAGTCAGCGACTCGATCGCCGGAATTATTTTGTTGAGTGCCCCGACAAAATTCGGTTTACCCTCGACGACCGCAAAGCCATCCAGCCATCCAGCATTGCCCATCAACCCGGACGGATCGTTGTACTGTGAAGCGACCGGGCGAAAATTGCCGGCTTCCAGATTAAGAAACACCTGAACCCCTCCGCTGCGAGCCAATTGGAAACCGAAGTCCAGTCGGCCATCCTTGTCAAAGTCGCGGCACAGCATTGCCGGAGCAGCCGTGCTGAAACGCTTGAAGAGCAGCGGGTTCTCGTCGAAGTCCTTGGCCAGGTTTGGAAAGTGTCGAAACGAAATAGCATCGGGGAGTTCATGGAACATCGGCGTTGTTTTAGCGACCTCCCGCTTGACCAAGCTCCTGGCCAGGTTGGGTTTGATCACGGTGTAAATCGAGTTAACGCCGGGCCGCTCGATGTGCGTGGGTTTCGTTCCGTCGCGCCACTCCACGACCAGCATCTCCGGCTGGCCAGCAACACCCGCCGCAAACACAACTTCGCCGCTGTCGCTGCTCAGGTACCCGCCACCGGAAACAATCTCCCGCGTCGTTGTTTCTCCCTGCCCCACCAATCGAACCTTGCTGCCCACGCCACCCTGCAAGCGAACCTGAATGCGAGGCTCCTGCGAAGTATTACGATAGAGCGAGGGCGACTCGTTGAGGTTGTTGGTCACGAGATCGAGATCGCCATCGTTGTCGAAGTCCGCCACCCCAAGACCATACGTGATCCCATCATGATCAAACCCGAATTCCTCGCCAACATCCGTAAAGCGCAACCTGCCCTCGTTACGGAACAGCATATTCGGCGAGTTGTAGCTCGGTTGAAGCTTCTTCATCTCGTACAAGGCGCGAGCGTCCTTAGTCGCCGACTTTTGCGCCGACTTGATCTGCAGGCTAGCGTCCATGTCCATCGTGTCGAACGCAAATCCGTTGGTCACAAGCATGTCGTCGTCACCGTCGAGATCGGCATCAAGAAAGCGGACGTTCCACGACCAGGCCGTCGCAGCCAGGCCGGAGTAATACGCGGTGTCAAACCACTGCTGCCCACCCTGGGAAACCATCAACACATTGCGGTTGAAGCGCGGCACGTAGGTCCAGTCGAGCAACCGGCTCGAGCGGGGGATCTCTTTTTCGAGTTGCACCAGGCGGCGTGCGCGATCGGGATCGAGCATGTCCAGCAGCATAAAGTCCGGCACGCCATCAGCGTT
>JASLKI010000379.1 GCA_030747575.1 Verrucomicrobiota bacterium
CGGATGAAAGACGTCCACGACCGAATGGAGAAATACCTGCTCGGCAACGCGTAGATTCACACTCTTCGATCTAAACAACAAGGCGAAGGGGATGTCGGTGGACGAGTTGGAGGTGGGATTGCGCTGGCTATTCGCGCAGACGTACAACGAGGAACAGTTCAACAAGCGCAACTTAGATGGTTATCGAGTCGGAACGGCTGTAATGCACGCTTGACCTCACGGGCTGACGGCCAGTCGCTCGACCTCCTCTGCGCCGCCGATCATCACGCCGTTTTCCTTGTAACGCTTGAGTAAAAAATGCGTGGCCGTGGAGGTGACGCCCTGGATGGTGGCCAGTTTCTCCGCCACAAACGAGGCGACTTCGTGCAGGCTGTTGCCGTCGATGATGACCAGCACGTCGTAACCGCCCGACATGAGATAGCAGGATTTGACCTCGTTGTACTTGGAGATGCGCTCGGCTAGGCGGTCGAACCCCCCGCCGCGCTCCGGCGTCAGCTTGACCTCGATAACCGCTTGCATGCCATCCCCGCCTTTGGCCTCGTCGCTGAGGATCGCCTGATAGCCGAGGATATCCCCGCCGGCTTGGGCTTGGCGGATTTTTTCACGAATCTCGTCCTCGGACAGTTCCAGCATGCCGGCCAAATCCACGGTGGACAGGGCGGCGTTTTCCCGAAGCAACTTGAGCAGCGCATCCATGGCCGGGAGCATAGCCTCTTGGCCAAGCGGATGACACGATTTTTCGCTTGGCCAAGCGCGAGGCGTCAGAGGGTGTTGAACATATTGATGTAATTGAGCCATGCTCTGATGACGATGATGGCCACCGTCATGGCGACCAGCCCGTAAACCAGCCCTGTTGCGATCCCGGCCGCCCTCTTGAGGCGGCGCGTGCCCTCGTCGTGGTAGAGCTTGGCCAGGCGCTGCAGCGATTCGTCCAGTTGGCCGGAGACCTCGCCGGTGGCGTAGAGGTCACGGAAGGTTCTGGGGAAATCTTTCCGCCGTTGAAGAGCCTCCGACGGCAAAGAGCCGTTATCAAGCTCCGGCAGCCAAGCGCGGACACTCATCGCCAGCCAGGGTGAGCCTGCCGCGTTGGAGGCACTCTCCCACGCCTCGCGGACGTTGACCCCGGCGTTGAGCAGCGCGTACAGCGCGAACGACAGCCGTGAGAGCTTAAGCTCCTTTACAGCACGACCAAACATCGGGGTGCGATGCCAAATGCGCTCGATCCCGTGCCGGATCGCAAACCCGCGATTGGCTTGGCTGAGGTAGAGCACAAAAAACACAGCGGTATACAGCGCACCCAGCGTGAGCAGCGACGGGAAAAATGCGCCGAGCAGACTGGCGCTTCCGTTGCCAAGTAGGCTGCTCCCGTACAAGATGATTCCGGGCATCAGGATGATGAAGTGGATAATGAACAACGGGTAGGCCAGTTTCAATAGCACGTCGCGGATGAGAGCCGAACGTTGGTGATAATGGTCGGAGAGGATGCGTAAGGTGTCGTCAAGCCGCCCGCCCGCCTCGCCGGCCTCGATCATCATTCTGTCAAAAGCGGGCAGCCAGTTTTCGCGGCCGATGAGCGTCTCGGAGAATGTCTCGCCGGCGTTGAGTCGGTCGATGGATTCACGAACGTGCAGACCGTCACGCTGGCTCGGGGGGGCGATTTGTTCCAGCGATTGGGTCAAGCCAACACCCGCCTGCAGCAACACACTGAGTTGGTGATAAAACTCGGAGCGCCGCCGAAAGCTGTTGGGGGTCTCGATCAGGGAGGCCATATCCTCCCGGGCAGCAGAGCGTGATTAGGCGTGGCTGTCGAGCATGCCCTGCAAGTCAGCCTTGCTTTGGGCGCCCACGGCCTGCTCCACGACTTGTCCACCCTTGAAGATGAGCAGGGTGGGGATGGACTGCACGTTGTATTGCACAGCCAGCTGTTGATGCTCGTCGATGTTGACCTTACCGATCGTTGCCTTACCGTCGTTATCGTCCGCGAGTTGATCAATCATCGGCCCTATCATTTTGCAGGGACCGCACCATTCGGCCCAGAAATCAACCAGTACGGGAGAGGCGGACTGAATCACTTCAGCGTCGAAGTTGTCCGCAGTTAATGTAACGACTTTGTCGGAGGCCATAACAGAAGAGTGATGAGTATTCTAAAGACTAGACTTGGCCGAGCATCCATAAATAACCCGCCAAGCAAATTGCGGCCAAAGCCGTGATGGCTGCTACTGCGAAGTCGAACGGGTTGTCGGCGGGAGTCGCGTTTTTAACCCCTGCCTTTTGCCGTTTGGGCTTGGCCTCGAAGGAGCTCTCTTCCTCAAAAGGAGCGTCGTCTTTGCGCGTATCATCCACGCTGATTTTGCGTCTTGCTTCTGCTGCCGTTGCTGGAGGGGCTTTTCTTTGTCCAGTGGCAACCGCCGGCGCCGTCTTCTTGGGAGGAACGGGTATCTTGATGGTGGAGGCAGCCTTGGTGGCACCGGCAGCAGCGGCAGGCGGCACGGAGATCTTGATCGTCGGCGAGGCAGCCGGCTTGGGCGGCAGGCTGATGCGAACCGTTTGTTTCTTGGACTCTTGCGAGCCGCCAGCGGCGGGCGGTTGGTTGGTTTCTTCAGACATCGTTCAGAAATTCAAAAGGACACAGACTCTATGGAAGCACAGCCGCAGTGTCAAACGCTTAAAATTGATGCTGAACACCCGCGATAATACTCGAAATCCGTGTTCTAACTCAAAAAAATGTCTCCGATCCCGGTCGGGCTGTAAGCCGAATTCTGTCTGCGCGAGCCGGACGTGCCGGCTGCGGAGAGGGCCATTTATCTTATGCGACCCAACCCGGAGCCTCAATGGGACGGGCAATCCCGGACTCCCTATTTGGTCTTGCTCCCAATGGGGTTTACCGTGCCCCCTCGATTACTCTCGGGGCGGTGGGCTCTTACCCCACCTTTTCACCCTTACCCGGCGAACCGGGCGGTTTGTTTTCTGTTGCACTGGCCGTCGGCGACGCCTTAAGCGTCGTCTCCCGCGTGTATCCCACCGTTAAGGAGCGGGTTACGCGGCATCGTGCCCTGCGGAGTTCGGACTTTCCTCCCCCGGCAAGCCGGAGGCGACCCTCCACCCTTCCAGGATCGAAGAACGCCGCCAAGCTACCGTCTCGCCTCCCCACAAACAAGCTGCTTGGCCAAGCTCTGTTGACTTTGGCCAAGCGTGCTGTAAAAGGAGCGCGGCTGTAGAGCCACTTAACAAGAAAAAACATGGCAATTGAAATAGGAACCAAAGCACCGGATTTCACACTGAAATCCAAGAGCAGCGGAGATGTCACCGACGTGACCCTCAGTAGCAATTTTGGCAGCAAAAACACTGTCCTGTTGTTCGTCCCACTCGCTTTCACCGGCGTTTGCACCGGCGAGTTGTGCGACATCACCGCCGGGCTCGGCGCGTACACCGATCTGAACGCAGAAGTCATCGGCATCAGCGTGGACAGCCCGTTTGCGCAGGAAGCCTGGGCGCAGAAGGAGAGCATCGGCATCACGCTGGCCAGCGACCTGAACAAATCGGTTGCCGCTGACTACGGCGTGTTGCTCGACGACTTGATGGGCTTCGGCTCGGTTGCGGCGCGTGCGGCGTTCGTCATCGACAAGGACGGCGTTGTGAAATACAGCGAGCAGACGCCGACCCCGAAGGATCTCCCGAATTTCGACGCGATCAAGGAGACCTTGGCCAAGCTGCAATAGGCAGCAAACCCCTTTATCGAGCGGCAGTCGGCAAAACGACTGCCGTTTTTGTTTGGCCATTTGCGTCTGGCTGGGTTGGAATCCGCGAGAGCGATGGCGGCTGTCTTCAAAACGATTCTGCACGGATTCCTGATCGGGGTTGCGAACATCATCCCCGGGGTGAGTGGCGGAAGCATGGCGCTTGCGCTTGGCATCTACGAGCGCCTCATCACCGCCGTGGGCAACGTCGGCCCCGGCACACTCACCGCCGCGCTGGGTGTCGCGGGCTTCCGGGACGGTGCGAAGGAGAGATTCCGCACGGAGTGGCTGCAAATCGACGGGGCTTTTTTGACTTGGATCGCTGCTGGCGGTGCGGTGGCGGTGATCGTCTTTTCGCGGGTGATGGTGTGGCTACTCGAGCAGTGGCACGACCCGACTTATGGTTTTTTAACCGGGCTGATTCTGGTGTCGATCTGGATGCCGGTAAAAATGATCCGCCGCTTCGGTGCGGTGGAGGGGTTGAGCGCCGTATTCGGCTTGGGGTTGGTGCTGGCGTTGACCTTCTCGGTTGATTCGGAACAACAACTCACCTATGCCAAGCGTAAAGTTGAAATGAAACAAGCCCAGATCAAGCAGTCCGCCGCACTGGAAGTTGCCCAGGCGCAGTCGCCACTTGACCAAGCGAGGGCAATGCGGATTGCGTTTTATTTTTTGTGCGGCGCGGTGGCCATCTCGGCGATGGTGCTGCCGGGTGTGAGCGGGTCGTTTATCATGATTTTGTTGGGCGCTTATTTTGAAGTGCTGCAGGCGGTGAACGACTGGGACGCGCTCGTGGTGCTGGTGTTCATGGCGGGATGTGCCGCAGGGTTGCTGCTGTTTACGCGGCTGCTGAAGTGGGTGTTGTCGCGCTGGCACGACCCGACAGTGTCTTGGCTGGCCGGTTTGATGGCGGGGTCGCTCGCGGCCCTTTGGCCGTTTCGGAAGTTTGATAAAATCGGCGACGACAACGTCGGTTTCGTGCGGGTAGATCTCGACTGGATTAACCCACCCCCCGACGCCAATACGATGTGGACCATCATCGCCTTTCTCGTCGGCTCCGGCCTTGTCGTGGCGTTCATCAAGTACGATCAAGCCAAGGCACAAAAAAAGGGCGGCTGAAAGCCGCCCTGGAATTGGTTTGTCCGGCTTGGCTAGCGGAAGCTGATTTCGCTTTCGCTCATTTCATTTTCGCACGGCTGGTTGGTCGGTGCGCCGGCTTCGCGGTCGGTACTTTCCACCAGACTGTTGGCCAGCAGATAGGCCTCGACCTCCTCGCCGCTGACGTCGGCCAGCATGTTGCCGTTGACCTCGACGCACGGTTGCAGCATTTGGCCGGTTTTCTGGATCATCTCCTGTCGTTGGCTGGGGTCATTGATGATGTCGCGATCCTCGAACGGCAGGTCGTACTTTTGCATTACAGCGCGGACGCCATTGCTCCAGCCGCAGGATGGCTTCATGTAGGCGGTTATATTTGGTTTTTCCATTTTGATTTAATCAAAGGCGAAAACAGATTGCCATAAACTATTTACGGGGCAACCTTTTTCCGCGCCATGACACGCCGAATTCTCATTGTTCCGGACAAATTCAAGGGGTCGCTCTCGGCGCTGGAAGCGGCTGAGGCGATCGCCCGTGGTTGGGCGGCGGCATGCCCGGACGACACGCTGGTGCTACTGCCTATGAGTGACGGCGGGGACGGCTTTGGGCCGGTGATGGCGGGCACGCTTGGGTTGGAGGAGCAGTTTGTCGAGATTGTCAATGCGGCGGGCGAAGCGTGGCCGGCAGCTTGGTGGTTTGATTTCGAGTCCTGCCAAGCGGTGGTGGAGACGGCACAATCGAACGGCTTGGCATTGTTGCCGCATAGGCGGTTTCATCCATTCGACTTAGACACGTGCGGAGTGGGGCAACTGCTGCTTGCCGCAGGGCAATTGGGGGCTGCGCACTGCCTAACGGGCATCGGAGGCAGCGCGACAAACGACGGCGGATTCGGAATGGCGCGAGCGCTCGGTTGGGTGTTCCGCGACGAGTCAGGCAAAGCGATTGAGCAGTGGACACGGCTCGACGGCCTGGCTTTGATCGAATCGCCGACAAATCGCGCTTGGCCGGGCGTGACGGTCGCGAGTGATGTTCAAAACCCCCTGCTCGGTGTCGATGGGGCCACGTCGGTTTATGGACCGCAGAAGGGCATGCGCCGGGAGGATCTCGCAAAGGGGGAGGCCTGCCTCGACCGCTTGGCCAAGGTCACCGCCGAGACGATTGGCAGTGATTTCTCGGTGACGCCAGGCGCCGGGGCGGCGGGAGGGCTGGGTTTTGGGTTGATGGCGTTTGCCGGGGCGACCATTGAGTCAGGCTTCGAGGTGTTCGCCAAGGCGACCGATTTGGAATCGAAAGTTGGCGAGGCGGATTTCGTGGTAACGGCGGAAGGGGCGATCGACGAGCAGACACTGATGGGGAAGGGGACAGGGCAGGTCGCGGCGTTTTGCCGGCGACTTGGTAAGCCGAGTATTGGTTTGGCCGGCCAGTTGGCGCTTGAGCAAGATGAAGTTGAGTCTGCGAAACACCTCTTTTGCCGCTTGGCCGCGTTGGTTCCGGATTTAGCGATCGAGAGGGACGCGATGAACAACGCGGCGACCTACCTCGAGCAATTGGCAAAACGTGAGGGAGTTTTGAGTCGAGACACGGATTTCAAGGATTAAGACAGAGCTGAAACATCTCAAAAAATTAACACATTTACTAATATTAACATAAGCAAAACTAATGAATGTCATTAGGCATTAAAATGTTGCTGCACCTTTATGATTGTGAGATGCTGCCCGTCCTCTTACAGGGATCTTTTTAAGCCGTACTCGTCAGACGCCTGTTGTACTAGGAAAAACTGACGATTTTTGAACCTTTGAAATGATCCATATTTATTGAGATTAGATGGAATGAGTCACAGAGTTAAAAGAATGGGGTTCCCCAAAAAGCAAGGCCTGTATGATCCGGTCAATGAGAAGGATAGCTGCGGCGTGGGCTTTGTGGCTAATGTGAAGGGCTTGCCGAGCCATCAGATTGTGCTCGATGCCATTCAGATGCTCAAGAATATGGACCATCGCGGCGCGTGCGGTTGCGAGGCTAACACCGGTGATGGCAGCGGCATCCTCACCGGCTTGCCGTGGGGCTTTCTCGAAAAGGTCGCACGCGAGGAAATGGGTGTGGAGTTGCCGTCCAAGGGACGTTTCGGTGCGGGACTGGTGTTCCTCCCCCAAATCGAAGCCGAACGGGTCAAGTGCATCGCCACGGTTGAGAGTATCATAGCTGAGCAGGGCCAAATCTGCCTCGGTTGGCGTGCTGTGCCAGTGCAAGCTGACAAGGCCGACGTGGGCCCCAGCGCGCGCGCGGCCGAGCCGTGTATTATGCAGCTTTTCATCGGTGCAGCCCAGGGGGTGGAGGGCGATGACTTTGAACGTCAGCTTTACATCATCCGCAAACGCGCCAGCCATCAGCTGCGTCTTGATACCTCGCTTGAACAGTCGTTGCTGTTTTACATTTGTAGCTTGTCCACCAAGGTGATGATTTACAAGGGGATGCTCACCACGGATCAGTTGCTCAACTACTTTGATGACTTGAATAATCCCGATTTCCAAACGCACCTCGCGATGGTCCACTCGCGGTTTTCGACCAACACATTTCCGAGTTGGGATCGCGCGCAGCCGTTTCGGTTTATGAGCCACAACGGCGAAATCAACACGATGCGCGGCAACATCAACTGGATGCGCGCGCGCGAAGGCACGTTGCGGAGCGAGCTGTTCAGCGACGACCTGCAAAAACTCTATCCCATTATGGAGCCGGAATGTTCCGACTCGGGCAACTTCGACAACGCGCTGGAATTTCTGCTGATGAGTGGCCGGTCGCTGCAGGAATCCGTGCTGCTGATGGTGCCCGAGGCATGGCAGAAACACCGCCAAATGCCCCAAGCCAAGCGCGATTTTTACGAGTACAATTCCTGTTTGATGGAGCCGTGGGATGGCCCTGCGTCCATCGCGTTCACAGACGGCAAATACATCGGTGCTGTGCTCGACCGGAACGGCCTGCGCCCCAGTCGCTATTATCTCACGCACGACGACCGCGTAATTATGGCCAGCGAAGTTGGCGTAATTCCTGTGGATCCCGCCAACGTGAAAGCCAAGGGGCGCTTGCAGCCGGGCAGGATGTTCCTTGTCGATTTCGAAAAAGGCACGATGGTTCCCGATGAGGAAATTAAGGCTGACTTTTCCACGCGCCGTCCGTACGGCGAATGGCTCCGCAACCAACGTATCGAGCTGGACGACCTCGCCGCTGCCGGCACCGCGCACGGTTTAGCCGCGGACACGCTCCGGCAGCGGATGCAAGCCTTCGGGTTTACCACCGAGACAATGCAGTTTATGCTGCTACCGCTCATTCACGAGCTGCGAGATCCCGTTGGTTCCATGGGTAACGATGCCTCGCTCGCCTGTCTCAGCGATCAGCCGCGAATGCTCTACGATTATTTTCGTCAACTATTTGCGCAAGTTACCAATCCTGCCATCGATTCCATTCGCGAGGAAGTTATCATGTCACTCGAGTGCTATGTCGGCCCCGAGAAAAATCTGGTCGACATCACCGAAGCGCACAGCCAACGCCTGCGCCTGCCGCATCCGATTCTCACCAATGAGGAGTTGCACTCACTCAAGGGCATGGATTATCGCGGTTGGCGCTCGAAGGAGATCGATATCACGTTTCCAAAAGCCGAAGGCACTGCCGGTGTGGCCGCGGCGCTCGAGCGCATTTGCTCCGAGGCCGAGACCGCTATTGCTGATGGCTTCAGCCTCGCCATTCTTTCTGACCGCGCCATTTCCGCCGACCGCATTCCGCTGAGCACTTTAATGGCCACCGGCACGGTGCATCATCATTTGGTGAAAAACGCGTTACGCACGCAAATCGGTCTCGTGCTCGAAACCGGTGAGGCGCGCGAGGTGCATCATCATTGTTTGCTCGTCGGCTACGGCGCGGATGCCATTAACCCGTATCTCGCCTTCGAGTCGCTGTGGCAAGCGCGCCACGAAGGCTTGGTCGATGCCGAGAAATTCGCCGCTCCCGAATCCATCGTTGCCGCCTATCGCAAGGGCGTGGCCAAGGGAATGCTCAAAGTGATGGCCAAAATGGGTATCTCAACGTTGCACTCTTATAAAGGCGCCCAGATTTTTGAGGCCATCGGTTTGGGTGACGATGTAATCGACCGCTGTTTCGTTGGCACCGCGAGCCGCGTGCAAGGGGTGAGCCTCGATGAGTTGGCCGAGGAAATGTTGCGCCGCCACGCGCTGGGCTTCCCCGAGCGTGCTGAAGACGAAATGGACAGCTTGCCCAATCCTGGCGAATTCCACTGGCGCGCTGAGGGCGAAAAACATATGTGGAATCCGAAATCCATTGCCGCGCTGCAAACCGCCGCGCGCACGAATAGCTTTGAATCGTACCAGCAATTTTCCAATCACATCAACGGCGACACCAAGGCGCGCTGTGCGCTGCGCGGATTGATGGAATTCAAAGAAGGTACGAACGGCGGGCCAATCCCCATCGACGACGTCCAACCCGCCAGCGAAATCGTGAAGCGTTTCTGCACTGGCGCCATGAGTTTCGGCTCCATCTCCGCCGAGGCCCACGAGGGCTTGGCCATAGCGATGAACCGGCTTGGAGGCAAGAGTAATACCGGCGAAGGCGGCGAAGATTCCGAGCGCTTCAATCCGCTGCCCAACGGCGACTCCAAACGCTCGGCAATTAAACAGATTGCCTCCGGCAGGTTCGGCGTCACTATTTGGTACCTCACCAACGCCGACGAGTTGCAGATTAAAATTTCCCAGGGCGCAAAGCCTGGCGAAGGCGGCGAGTTGCCCGGGCGCAAGGTGGACGGCACCATCGCGCGCATCCGCCACAGCACGCCCGGCGTGGGGCTCATCAGCCCGCCGCCCCATCACGATATTTATTCTATCGAGGATTTGGCGCAGCTCATTCACGATCTCAAAAATGCCAACCGCGCCGCGCGCGTGAGCGTTAAGCTCGTGTCCGAAGTGGGCGTGGGCACCATCGCCTCCGGCGTTGCGAAGGCGCA
>JASLKI010000380.1 GCA_030747575.1 Verrucomicrobiota bacterium
CTGCGCTCGATTCGATTTGAGCCGCATTCGAACGATTCCGGCGAATGATGTTGAACCAATTTTGTCCCGCCGTACCGTTAACGACCGCTTTTAAAATGGTCAAACTGGTAATATTTTCAGTTACGTTTTAGGGTGTTTGATTAAGTTTATTGAGAGAATTAGTTGAGGTTCGGATGTTTAGTTTTGAATTCGGGGAAGGGGGCGGGGGCGTTAGGAGGAAAGCGCTCAAGAATCATTTGGAGGCGGTCCAGACGACCCGGAGCAATTTTATCCTGAGCACTGATTTTTTGTTGCTGTAGGGGATCCTTGTTCATGTCGTGAAAGGCACCTTTATTATCCACGAAATGATGCCAATCTCGGATCATGCGAAAGTTGCCAATTTGAGAATAAATCCAGCTGCGTTTTTCAAAGGGATCTACACTACCGCGCAGGCTGGGGACAAAGGATCGGCCGTCGAGTTTCAGCTTCTCCGGGAGAGCAATGCCCGCTAATTCTAAGCAGGTGGGATATATATCAGTAAAATCAATCAGGTCGCGAGAGACGATGCCGCCTTTGGCTAAAAATGGGGCGCGTACAATAAAGGGTACATGCACTCCCCAAGTGGCTTCCCGTCCCTTGCCTTTGGGATATGGCTTTCCATTTAGCACGCCAGAGGAGGAGGAGCCGTTGTCACCGGTGAAAATGATTACAGTACGTTTTGTTAGCCCAAGGTTGTCCACCGTACTCACCAGTTTACCAACCAACTGGTCCATGTAGGTGACATTACCCGCATAGAGTGCGGGCTTGCCTTCCGGCGGATTGATTTTGTTGAACGGCGTGGTGGTATGCGGCCCGTGAGTGAGCAGCATGGGGTAATAAACCAGAAAGGGGCGATCCTTGTGGCGCTTGATGAAATTGATGAGGAATCGATTGATGGTGTCGGGGCCGTAGGGAACTTTAGCGCGTTTGCCGTTGGTGGCAATCAGGCCGCCCCAGAAGCGCTCTTTGGTCTCCGGTTGGAAGGCCTCTACGCCGGGCCAAACGCAGTGTTCGTCGAAGCCGTGCTGCTTGAGAATTTCGGGTTGTTTGCCGAGGTGATTGATCTGCCATTTGCCGCCAATGGCGGTGGCGTATCCCCTATCGCGCAGGTGCCGAGCAAAAGTGGTAAAACGATCCGGGCGTAACCCTGCGCCACCCCAACGCGGGACGTCAAAGTGCTGCACCCAGCCGTGATTACAGGGGTATTGGCCTGTCAAGAGAGTAACACGGGTGGGGGTACAAATGGGAGTACACCAGGCAGTCTCATAACGCACGCCCTGCTTTGCCAGTTGATCAATGTTTGGTGTGGCATGCTTGGCTCCGTAGCAACTGACCCAATCCCGGCCCATGTCATCAACCATGATCAGAATGATGTTCGGGCGGTCGTCGGCGTGCGCGGCGATAGTCAGCCACAAAAATAAAATCAGCTTTTTCATTTCGAGTGAAAGGGTTCGCTGGCCACTATGCGCTGAATCAGTTCGCGCAGGCCGTATCGGTGCTTGGGCATGGCTGCGACGATGCGGTCGATATCGTCGCGGTCGCTGAAGCTGAGCCGGCGGCCGAGTGCGTAGATGAAAAGTTTCTCCGTCAGACAACGGGTGAATTGATCCGGTTTTTGCTTCAGGTAACTTCGGATTCCGGCAGAGCCGTTGACGGTTGTTCCGTCTGGCATTTTACCGGTGGCATCGATGGGCAAACGCTTGGTATAACGATCGCGCCAACGGCCCAAGAAGTCATAGTGCTCCATCGAGAGCCCGAGCGGATCGATTTTGCGGTGGCACTCGAAACAGGCGGTATTACTGCGATGTCTTTCCATCTGCTGCCGAATGGTTGTCACGCCGCGGGTGTCAGGCTCAATGGGCTCAACGTCCGGTGGCGGCGGATTGGGAGGAGTGCCGAGCAGGTTTTCCAGAATCCAGACACCTCTCAAAACCGGCTGGGTTTCCACTCCATTAGAAGTGGCTGTAAGAATGCTTCCCTGCCCCAGCAAGCCGCCACGGTGATGTTCAGGCTGCAGGTTAACGCGTTGGAATTCCTGATGAGCGATGTTCGAGATGTTATAATGTCGCGCGAGTGAAGCGTTTAGGAATGTGTAATCTGAATCAATGAATTCAAGGATGCTTCGGTTTTGCGAGAGAATATGCTGGAAATAAAGCCGGGTTTCCTCGCGCATAGCGTTTTCAATGTTGTCAGCGTAATAAGCGCGGTTCTTTTCCGGGTCGGGAGGCATCTCACCCAGCTTTCGCAAGCGCAGCCATTGCTCAGCAAAGTTTTTACTGAAGGCTGAGGCGAGTGGATTCTTTAGCATACGCTCGACTTGTGCTCTTAGTCCGGACGGAGTTTCCAAGCGGCCTGAAGCTGCCGCCGCGCGTAACTCTTTGTCAGGCATGGAACTCCAGAGAAAATACGACAGTCTCGAAGCCAATTCGTAGCTGTCTAGCTTTCGGCTCGCTGGGTGGGCCGCGTATTCGGTGAGGTACAAAAACCGCGGCGAGGTGAGGATGGCGCGCATGCCATATCTTGAGGCAGCCCAGAAATCCTTGTTCTCTTCAAAATAACGCTCGGCGAGATTCAGATAGGGCTTGATTTCCTCCGCGGTGACTGGTCTGCGAAAAGCAGCATTCGCAAGCCGGGTCAGGCAGCTACGCAGATATTGCGCGTTGGGTACAACCGTTGATGGGGGGAAGAATCTGTTAAAGCCAGGTAAGGGCCATTCCTCATAAAACGGGCCTTCAATGCCGAGCGTATATACATGCAATTCAGGTCCCGAACCGATGTACATCTCAGGCGGATTGCGTGCGGGAAAAAGCGCGTCCTTGTTATACTTGGGCAACACCTTACGCAAAATGCGCTTGAATGATCCGTTGGGACCATTGGCCCAGTGCACATGGAAGGTGAAACCTTTCTCCAGCCAGACACGATGTTCAAAGGTTACAACTTTGTCGTCAGGAATTTCATATTCACCAATGATCCGGTGGGCAGTGGCGCCGAGGGCACGTGAATCGATCGAAATAGAAAGGAGCATTGGCTCATCGGAGTTGTAGCGTAAATCCTCATCTTTATATCGTGATTTGCGCCGGATGGCTCGGGCGGAAAAACGGATGACGTACTCACCGGCAGTCGGCACACCTCTCCGCTTGTCGAGCCGCGTCAGTCCGAGCGGCTGACGGAACTTAATGAACATTCGCCCGGAGGCTTGCCGGTCCTCTTTGTCCAGTGAGCTTTTGGGGTTTTCAACCGCCTTATTATAACGAATGATCTCGGGCCTCGGCCCCGGGCGGACGATCTTGTCCGTCACCTTGCGTGCGGCCTCCAGATAATTACTCAACAAATGGTCTGAGGTGACGAGCCCCTCGCCTACATTATCGAATCCTTCCACAGTATCATCCGGTGGGAACGTGATTGTGGGATCGAAGTCGACCATCTTCAGGTCGAACAAGTCGCGAATCGTGTTGCGATACTCCTCTCGGTTCAGACGGCGGAGCACAACTTTACCAGAGTTTTCCTTTGCCAATTCGTGTGCGCGCGCCAGCGACTGCGTTAGGTGCCCAACCACGCGCTTGAGTTCACTCAACTTGGGTTGCGGTTTTTCTTCCGGCGGCATTTCCCCAAGGTTAAGTTGGTCGAGAATTTCCTGAAAGGTTTCCGCTTCCTCAAGCTTTGCAAAATTGCCCGTCAACTGGTCGAAACGCCGATCACCTTTTTGTTTGTCCGGGCCATGGCACTGAACGCAGTAGTTCTCCAAGAAAGGTCGAAGTAGATTCGCCTTTTCCACAGCCTTTGCAGGGATTGGCGGCAGGCTAATCAACAAGACGATGGCAGCGTAGTTCCTCACGCAATCAGGTGGTTCAGGTTGCCCTTGCTGGTTGAGAACTGATCGGTTTCCACGCCCAAATTTTGCAGGACGGAAACGAAAAGATCACAAAGCGGCTTTCCATCACGACCATTACGCTCAAACTGATGATGTTCACCGGTTTTAAATCCGCCCCCGGCAAGCAAGATCGGCAGGTTGCGACTGGAATGGGAACTGGCATTGCCCATGCCGCTTCCAAAGAGAACCACCGTGGAGTCAAGAAGCGGCCTTCCATCGGCATCCTTCGTTTCCTTCATCCGGTCAAGGAAGCGCGCAAACTGGCGAGTGTAGTACAACTCTATAATCGTCAGTTGCCGCAGTAGATCCGGTCGCTTGCCATGATGGGTCAGTGAATGATAGCCCAATTCAATTCCATCAAACGGGAACAGACGGTTGCCGCCTGGGTGACCGAAGGTGATTACATTGGTCGACTGTGTTTGCAGCGCCAGCACCATTAAGTCGTACATGGCCGGCGTGTTGTAGGGATAGTTCAGATCCACCACCATCTCGTCATTGCCCCGGATCACCTCGTTGCTAGCCTTGGGCTTGGGTACATTAATCCACTTAGCTTGCCGCTCCAGTTTCCGCTCCACCTCACGCACAGCCGTAAGGTATTCATCCAGCTTGGCCTGATCGATTTTCGCCATGCGCGCGCCGAGCCTTTTGGCATCCGTTTGCACCACATCCAGAATACTGCCATTCTCATTCAGAAAATTCCGCTGACTGGCCTTTACCTTGGGGTTGTCCTCGAGAAACAACTTGGCAAACAACTTGGTCGGGCTGCTATCGGTCGGCAAAATAATGCCCGCGCGCGACCAAGAGATTCCTCCCGCACCCAGCCGCAATGAAGAAAAGCGTGTTCGCTGCCCAATTTCCTCACCCAAAAACTGGTCAAGTGAATGCAACCGCTGAGGCTGATCCTTGGTGTCCTTCAATTCCATGCCATTCAGGAAGGTATTGGAGCAGCCATGCCCGCCGCCAACGCCCGGGTGATCGAGATTATTGAAGACACTAAAATCGGCCCGATGCTTTTCCAGCGGCTTGAGCAGCTTTGGCATCACATAGTCGGCTCCCGTTTTTTCCGGAAAAAATCCGCTTGGATGCATCCCGTAATTGGGCGCAACACAAACAAACCGCTTGGTCTTCGAAGCCTTTGACTCCGCACCCTGCAGCGATTCAAAAGCCGGCAACGCGAGACAAACACCGCCCAGTCCCCGCAAAAAATTTCGTCGATTCGTCATTCGCATTATCAACACTATGGAGCAATCAAGTAATGATTCACGTAGCGTTCGTGACAATGGGTCTTTATGAATTCCCGGTCAAGCAGATCCAAGATGAGTTTTTGAAACAGGGGGATGAGGGAGTCCCAGCAGTAGTATTCTAAATAGAAGCACCTCAAAGAAACTACTTGAGACTCATTGAGATAAAGGAGGTGCATTAGGGTTTGCACTGTATTAGAGCTTTCCTTATTGGAGTTACGAGTGTGTAGAGGGTTCGATTTCCTTAGCCCGATCATCTCATGTTTTCTGAACAAAATTAAAGTTAAATGAAGATCAAACTGACTATATTGGCGGCGTTATTAGTCGCAGGGTGTAAGCTAAGTAAAGATAATCAGACAAATGATATTGTTACGCCCTATATGGCAAAAAGCCCGAAGATTGCTTCACCGCCAGTAACGGATCGACCTAGTGCATCCATTCATCGTTCAGCCAGACAAGGAGAGGTAAAATTCATCTTACAACATATCAAAGCGGGAACGGACATAAATGAAATGAATAAGAGCAATGGCCGCATTGCTTTGCATTCAGCTGCAACTCATAACCACTCCGAAATTGTAATAATATTAATAAATAATGGATCCATCATTGATCTTAGGGATCAAATTGGGATGACTCCTTTGCATCTAGCTGTACTTGGCGGGCATTTAGATATAGTTAAAATCCTTATTAAATCTAAAGCAGGCGTTAATACAATAAATGCTAATGGATCAACTCCGTTAGATACGCTTAGCAATGGATTTGAATTCGATACACAAAACATCAAATCTAAGAAAAAAGAAATTGAGAAGATTCTCCGAAAAAATGGAGCTAAGAAGGCAGAAGAATTAAAACTCAAAGAGAAGTAAAATAACGATACTTAGATATAATGGATTTGAACTAAATGAACTCTATTTATAATCCCTTCCAGCTCTTTGCCGG
>JASLKI010000381.1 GCA_030747575.1 Verrucomicrobiota bacterium
GCCCCAGTTGGCCAGGGCCATCAGCGAAACGAAGAGCAGCATCGCGAACAAGCCAAGCAGCCGGTCGACAACGACGGTGGTCACGGCCTCGGCTTTTTTTTGTGCGGTCTCGGCGGCGGCGAAGTAGGCCTTGAGCAGGTCGCCGCCGGTCGAGCCGAGCAGAAAGGAGTTGAAGAAATGCGCCACGAGCGAAATGCCGGTGGCGCGATCAAGCGACAGGTGCAATCCCTGCACCGCCAACACCAAACGCCAACGGATGACGCCGATGAAAATCGTCGCGCCCATGAAAACGAACGAAGCCAGCAGCCAGCCGAGGCTCACGCCGGAGATGGTCTTCCACAAGCCAACCGGGCCGATCGTCCAGCTTTTGCGGACTTGTTCGGCAAACGACAAAGCGCCCCAGCCTTCGCCGAGTTGCAGCTCGGCTTCCCCGGCGAAAATGACGTGCAGAATCCACGTTACCAGGACGAGGCTGACGGCCAGTTTCAGCGTGAGGCGCAGGGCGTTGGACGCGGATTTCAATCCTCCCCCCAGATGGATTTCAGATGGGCGACGCCTTCCTTCGCGGCGTTGGGCTTGAGGCTCGGGCTCAGCTCGAACACTTTGATGTGTTCCGGCTTCACGAGGTGCTTGAGCCCCTCGTAATCAATCATCCCCTGGCCCGGCGGGCGGTGGTCTCGGGCCGGGAACTGCACGTCGTGAAGGTGAAAGCCACCCAAGCGCCCGGTCATCGACTCGAGGTGCAGCCGGTGGTGGATGAAGCCGAGGTTCTCCTTGATTTGCGCGTGGCCGATGTCGTGCCAGTAACAGATGTTCGGGTCCTCGAATCGCTGGAAAAAAAAGTCCCAGTCGGTGTCGATGGGGATTTCCTCGAGCGACTCGCGGATCTCGATGCCGAGCTTGATACCGCGCAGGCTCGACTGCTCGGCGATGCGCTCGAGCATTTCGTAGGCGAGGTCGCAGTATTTGGTTTTCTTTTTCTCTCGCTTGATCTCGGCGGCTTGGCAGAGTTTTTGGTATTTTGGCGTGTCCTGTTTTCCGGCCTCGAGCAGATCGATGAGCTTGTCGGTGTAATTTCGCATGTCGATCTCCCCCATGTGCAGCACGATCAGCTTGGCTCCGAGCCGATCTGCCATTTCGATGGTTTTCATCGTGTGCTTGTAGGCGTTGTCTCGCTCGCGGGAGTTGGTGGAGGAAAACTTGAAGACGTTCGGGTTGGCGTGGTTGCACCCGATGGGCAGCGGACAGAAATTGTGCAGCGTGGAGATCTTGATCACGCCGGCCTCGAACGCCTCCATGATGCCTGGCACGAGGCTAAGCCGAATTCCGTGGCTTAACTCGGCGTACTCGAAGCCAAGGTCGCGGATTTCCTCGAGCATCGCTCGGCCATCGGTGTGGCGGTGAGAGTTCCAACAAGTGGAGAAGGAATACATGGCGCGGCAAAAAAATAACCGGAAGCTGCCTGCCCGGCAACTTCCGGCAAAAAAAAGATAGGCGGATCAGTCGTCCGCGTGGCGCGTCTTCAACATCTGCGTGAACTTGGCCACTTTCATTTTGCGGCGTTTGCGCATGCTTGGTTTTTCGTAATAACGATTGTTGCGTGCGTCCTTGATCACGTTTTCGCGGTCGAGCCGCTTTTTCAGCCGGCGCAATGCCCTGTCCAACGGTTCGCCTTTTCTGATGCGTATTTCAGTCAAATGAGATTCACTTCCTTTCCTTCAGCTAAATGGGAGAAAATATTGCCCTCTCCCCGAAAGCAGGGCGGAGGCTAGTGTCAGTTTCGGCCACTGTCAACTTGGAATACTGGGACAATATGTCACAGTTTTAGAGTGGTTGGGTAGAATTGTGTAAAACTGGTGAAAAACTCTTCAACACTTGCTTGGAACAGTCTTTTTTTCGTTAAAAAAAGCCTTTTTTTGGACTTATATAATCTGTGCATAAACAAGCGATCGAGTGACTTAAATAGTTTATATTGCTTAAGTTACGGTGAATAAACTCAGTTTCAGCGTCCGAGGAACTGGTCGCGGCCGGCTACCAACGCGGCCATTTTTCGGTCGGCCACGCTGCGCGGCAGCATCCAAAAGCCGCAGTCGGGGTGAACCCACTTGATTCGGTCGATACCGAGGACATTCACGGCCTTTTCGATTCGGCCAGCGATCACGTCGGTTGGCTCGACTTCGTTGTCCTTTATGTCCACCACGCCGACGCCGAGCTTGGTTTCTGGTTTCAGTTCCTTGAACGCCTCCAGTTCGTCGTAGCCGCGCCGTGCGAACTCGAGCACGAGGTGATCGGCGTCCAGCTTGTTGAGAAACGGCATCAGGTCTTTCCAGTAGCCTTTTTGGATCGACTGCCCGCCGTAGTTGCCGAAGCAGAGGTGTAGCGCTTTCTCGCCCCGGATGCCGCCCAGCGCGAGGTTGAACGGCTCGTGCGCCCACTCGGCGTCCTCGGTGTGGCCGGTCAAGTGGGCCTCGTCCATTTGGATCACCGGCGCGTCGATCGACTCAATCTGTTTGCGCAGCACCTCGGCTAGCGCCATCGTCAGCGCGCGAATGTCACCGTGCTGCCGGTCGATCAATGTGCGGGCCAGCATGTACGGCGCGGTGAAGGTGAACATCGTGTCCGCACTCGACAGCCCCCGGAAGAGTTGCCAATCGTGCGGCAGGTTCAGCGTGCCCTCGGTGAGCGGCCCCTCGACAACGCCGGCCGGCTGGGTGCGAAAGCCCATCCGCTGCACGTCGGCAAACTGGACCAAGTCCTCCCGTGTGAGGGCCGACGAGATGCCGCCCATCGGTCGGATGAAATAGTCGATCATGCCGTTGGTCTCCGGGTGGCTCACGTCGAAGCGGGACAGTTCGCCGTCGGAGACCAGGTCGATCCCGGCCAGTTCCTGCGTCTTGAGCACGACAAGAATGGCGTCGCGCAGGGCGGGCGCGGAAGGGTTTGCAGCGAGCCACGATGGAACGGGGTAGCTGCCCACGACCTTGGTTTTGATTTCGGGTTTGGCCATTGTTTATGCGGTTAAATGGCTGGGAATGATGCAGACCAAGCGCTTGGCTGTCGAGTGCGCGCTCGGGCATCTCGGTGAGGAGCACCGCCTTGGCTATGGCTCGAACGGCGTCTGGGTGGTACAGGTCGCCGGAGAGTTCCTCGATGTCCAGCATGGCCTGGATGGGATCAGCGTGCTTACTGCAGAAGTCCAGCGTCACGCGCAGCAACCGAGCCTCGAACGGAATGGATTCGCCCTTGAGCCGGTTGGGGTAGCCTTTGCCGTTCCAATCCTCGTGGTGGGCGCGGATGATCGGCTCGGCTTCCTTGAACATTGGGTATGGCTTGAGCATCTCGACGGCATGGAGCGGGTGCTGCTCGATGAGTTTCATCTCGTCCCTGTTGCACTTCTCCGGGTCACGCAGCCAGCGCGGGATGATCGGGCGATCCACGCCGGGGATCGCGATGTCGTGCAGCTCCGCAGGGCGCGTACATTTTGTTGTTTCTTAACCACCATTTCAAATGGCCAAATGCCAGGCCCGAACCAAAGTCTGAGAAAATCAAGCCAAGGGAAGGACGGTTTGTGCCGTGGGAGCCTGTGAGGGCTGATTTCCTCGCCGCTTGGCCAAGGGGCCAGTAGGCTCCGGGCATGGCAACAAGGGTCAGGGTGGCTGTACTGGGCGTGGGCTCGCTCGGCCAGCAGCATACCCGAATTTACAGCGAAATGCACCGGCAAGGGGCCGTCGAGCTTGTCGGCGTGTACGACACCGATCCTGCCCAAGGCAGGTCGATCGCCGAAAAACACGGCACCGCCGCGCTTGGCTCAGTCGAGGCTGCGGCTGCGGCTGCGGACGCCCTGAGCATCGTCACGCCCACGGTCACGCATCACGACTTGGCCAAGCCGCTGCTTGAGCAGGGCAAACACCTGCTCGTCGAGAAACCGATGACCGACAACGCTGGGCAGGCTGCCGACCTCGTGCGGTTGGCCAGGCAGCACGACTGCGTGCTGCAGGTCGGCCACATCGAGCGGTTCAACCCGGTCTTCAACTACCTGCAGCAGGCCGCCCGCGATCCGCGCTTCATCGAGTCGCATCGGCTCTCGCCCTTCCCGGCACGCAGCATGGACATCGGTGTGGTGCTCGACCTGATGATTCACGATCTCGACATCGTGCTGGCCTTCGTGCGCTCGCCGGTCGAGCACGTCGATGCCGCCGGCGTGCGGGTGCTCAGCGCGTCGGAGGACATTGCCAACGCCCGGCTGCGTTTCGCCAACGGCTGCGTCGCCAACCTCACCGTCAGCCGCGTCAGCCCGGAGAGCCTGCGCAAAATTCGCGTCTTCAGCGGGGGCGACGAGCCCGGCTACGTGTCGCTCGATTACCGCGAGCAACAGGGCTACCACTATCGCCTCGCCCGCGACGACGAACAGGAATCGTCCACGCTCAAGAAAATCTTCGCCGGCAAGGACAGCGCCATTGTCAGCCAGTTCGGCGGCA
>JASLKI010000382.1 GCA_030747575.1 Verrucomicrobiota bacterium
CTCCGGGCTGGCAATCCCCGCTGAATTCAAAACCACCGGCGATCCGCTGACGTACGTCGCTCAGGCGCGCGGCCCGGCCACGGCGGCGTTCCGGCGGCACATCGCCGCGAGTGGCGGCAAAATCATCTCGTACATTCCCAATAACGCCTACCTCGTGCGGGTGGATGCCGACGGCGCGTCGCGTCTGGCCAACTGGTCCGGCACGCAGTCAGTGCTGCCGTTCGAGCCGTATTACAAACTGGAGATGAAGCTGCTCGAGATGGCGCTCACCGGTCAGGCGCTGCCGGAGGGGGCGCTGCTCAACGTGGTGCTGTTCCCGAACAGCGAGCCTGCTGCGGCGAATCGCCTGGCCAAGCTCGGTGTCGAGGTGTTGTCGCAGGATCGCACGCCGTTCGGGGCCAAGCTCGTGGCCCGTGTGCCCGCCGACAAACTGGCCGCCTTGGCCCGTCTGACCGAGGTGCAGGGACTTGAGCGGCACCAGTCACGCCGCCCGGCCAACGACCTCACCCGGCCGCGCTTGGGTGTTGAGGTGTTCACCGCCGAGACCGATGCCGACGGCGTGGTGACCAAGGTGACGAGCACGAATCACCTTGGCCTGACCGGCAATCGTATTTACGTCAACGTCAACGACACGGGCGTGGACGGCAGTCACGCCGCGTTTGGCAACCGGATCAAGGGCCCGGGTGCGGGCAAGGACCCCGACGGCCACGGAACCTTTGTGGCCGGCATCATCGCTGGGGACGGCGCCGGCTCTGACACGATCAAGACCAACCCGCCGCCCGGCTCGTTCGAGGATCCCGATTTCAAGGGCATGGCGATCAAGGCCAAGCTGCACGTGCTCAAATATAGTGATAGCAACGTGAATAATCATGTATCTGATCGCTGGCTGCAGACCGAGTCGGCTGACTACCACTACATCCAAAGTCCCAAGCAAAAAAACACGCTGATTTCAAATAACAGTTGGGAGTATGAGGATGAAAGCGACTACACGTGGGCGGCGGCCAGCTATGACGCCGCCACCCGAGACGCTCTGCCGGAGCAGCCCGGCGATCAGCAGGTGATTTATGTGTTCCCGGCCGGCAACTCCGGTTCGGGCACCGACAACGGCCTCAACGCCAGCCCGAACACCATCACCGCGCCCGGCACGGCCAAGAACGTGATCACCGTCGGCGCAATCGAGACGCTCCGCGAGATCGCCGCCGAGTCGTACACCAGCGTCACTAACACTGTCACCGAGACCGACGACGACGGCAACGAGGTCGAGAAGGAGGTCGTTACCACGACCACCAACACGCCGTTCGCCGGCATGAGTGATTCCGACAACCAGGTGGCGGCGTTCTCGAGCCGGGGTAATGTGGGTATCGGTATCGAGGGAGAATATGGTCGCTTCAAGCCGGACCTGGTCGCGCCCGGCACGTTCATCATCTCCACCCGTTCTGCCGATTGGGAAAACACGATCACCTCCACCAACGTGCAGGCAGACGCCGACGCGCTGGAGAAACAGAATGACGAGTTGGGTGACCAGTACCGGTACGAGTCCGGCACCAGCGTGGCCGCCCCGGCGATCAGTGGCATGCTGGCCTTGATGGAGGAATTTTACTACCGCCGCTTGACCGGCCCCAGTAGGCATACCAACAGCCCGGCGCTGATGAAGGCGCTGCTGATCAACAGCGCGCAGTCGGTCGATGCCCGGTACGACCACAACGTCCGCAGCACGGTGAACCACCAGGGCTGGGGGCTGCCCAACCTTGGCCGCGCCGTGCCGGCGCTGGCCGATGACAACAAGACCGACGAGGACGCTTGGCCAACGCGCTTTATCGACCAAAGCTTGACCAACGCGCTCGCCACCGGCGAGAGCCGCTCTTGGGAAATCACGCTTGGGACCAACGCGATGCACTACCCGTTGCGCTTCACGCTGGCGTGGACCGACCCGCCCGGCAACCCCAACGCCGCCGTCAAGCTGGTCAACGACCTCGACCTGATCGTGACACCGATTTCCAGTTCGTCGGTTGATCCAGGTGATCCAGGTGATCCAGGTGATCCAGGTGATCCAGGTGATCCAGGTGATCCAGGTGATCCAGGTGATCCAGGTGACGAGCCGTCGGAGAGCGATGAGGTCTATTACGGCAATAACATCGGCTCGTCCGTTTACAGCTCAATGGGCGTGACCAACGACGTGGTCAACAACGTCGAGAATGTTTTCATCGAGGAGCCAGGCGCGGACAAGTATCGGGTTACCGTCTATGCTCGCCGCGTGAACGTCGATTCGCTTTCGGCGTTTTACGGGGCCGAGACGCCGGCCGACCACGTCGATGTCGTGCAGGACTTCGCGCTCGTGATGTCCAGCGCCAATCCGGAGGTGGGGGACGCCTTCAAAATCAAGACCGACAAGCCGGAGGAACTCGAGCTGCCGTCCATTGCCTCGCTAACCAACGGCATGCCGATACTCAACCAGCGTGTTGGTGCCAACTCGCCTCTGGCCAAGACAGCCGACCCAGACCTGACCGTTTACGCCAACCGTAGCGGGGTTGCCGAACAGTGGCATTTCTACACGTTTGTTAACGCCCCGAAGAAAAAGGAAAACCCTGAAGATCCTGAAGATCCTGAAGATCCTGAAGATCCTGAAGACGAAAATCAGCCGAGCTTCGGCAAGCATGTTGCGTTCATTACCTTCATGCCTCAGAACCTGTCGTCACCCCGTTTCCGTGAGTCGGACATTGACCTGTATGTGTCGCGTGACTCAAACCTCACCAACCTCGAGCCGGCGGTGCTCGACGCGGCGTTCCGCTCGACCGGGCGCGGTGGCACGGAGTACATCACTTTCACGAATGCTGCTGTCAGCAAAAGCGAGGTGTTTTACATCGGCGTCAAGTCGGAGGACCAGATGGCGGCGGAGTTTGGTCTGGTCGGCCTGTCCACTGATAATCCCAATGGTTTCATGGACGACGGGAACCTGTTGATGATGCCGATGCCGGCGGTCATCCCGGACGGCTCGGCGGCCAACCCGGGCGGCGTGTCGATGTTCGGCATCTACACCGGCATGCCTTACGACACCGTCCGGAAAGTGACGGCGACGAGCATAATACATCACGAGGAGGTTGGCGATTTGTGGGGTCAGCTAAGCCACGACCGCGACGGCGTCGTCCTGAACAACCACACTTTGGCCGAACTCGTCACGGGCAAGCCGTATCCCACCGATTTCGTTTTCATTTACGACGACGATCTTGTGAACCCAATGCCGACAACCATTCCGACGGACGGCCCGGGCAGCCTGAATGATTTTAAGTGGCAGCCGGCCATAGGCGTGTGGCAGTTGGACATGGTGGACAGTGCATTGTCCTTCACCGGCTTGGTGGAGCATCTCAATGTTCATGTGGATGCAATTCCAAATTTAAGTTTGCTTGGCAATCGCGGCATCGATGTCCATCTCGATCCAGGAGAGAGCAATGATTTCGTGGTGGACGTACCGTTCAATGCAACCAATATGATCGTGCAGTTGACTGAAATTGAGTTTGAGAAACTTCCCGATGGCTCGGAACTTCCCGACGGCTCTGTTGATGTCTACATCCGTAAGGATATTGAGCCGGATATCGAGGCCGACCCGCCGGTGTACGACAAGTCCACCCTCGACGCTGATCCAGCCCAGGGCGAATGGGATGGCAGTCCGCCGCGGGGCGAGTTGCATTATGGGCTGAACGACTCGCCACCGCTCAGCGAAGGGCGCTGGTTTGTCACCATCGACAATCCGGAAATCACCGTCGTCGATTTTCACCTCAAGGTAATTTTCGAGTACGACATCTCGCTGGACAACACGATCAAGCTGGTCAGCTACGAACCGGAGCCAATCGAGGACGACATCGTCAAC
>JASLKI010000383.1 GCA_030747575.1 Verrucomicrobiota bacterium
CCAAGCAGCTTTTCAAAAGCTGCCAAGTTGACGACCGACTGAATGCCGATCGGGTGCGGAAGGCCGTGAGACTGCTCATCGATCAGAAGCCCCGGGGTTACTTTGGCATCCTCCAGCACCTCCAACGGTTGGTAAAACTCGACGAAGCCAACCGAACCGCCCGCGTCGAGAGCGCCGTGGCGCTTGGCCAAGCGCAGCAACAGGATGTCCGGAACAAGCTGAAACGCTTGAAGGGCGGCGACGTGACGGTGGCGTTCGCCACGAACCCCGGCCTCATCGGCGGCATGCGGGTGAAGATCGGCGACGATGTATATGACGGCAGCGTGAGGACGCGCTTGACCGCCTTAAGTGATAATTTTTAAATTAATTTTAACGAACAAGACATGAGCAACCTACTGCAGGATATTGAAGCCCAGATCGCCGGCGCGAAAACAGAAGTGGCGCGCGAGAACGTGGGCGTGGTGCGTGAGATCGGCGACGGCGTGGCCAAGATCGAAGGTCTCACAGGCGCGATGATGAACGAGATGCTCGACTTCGGCGGCGGCGTGATGGGCCTCGCGCTGAATCTCGAGGAAACAGAAGTGGGCGCAGTGATTCTTGGCGACCACACTGGCATTGCCGAGGGCGACGAGGTGAAAACCACCAACAAACTGCTCTCCGTGCCCGTGGGCAAGGCACTGCTCGGCCGCGTGGTGGATGCGCTTGGCCGGCCGATTGACGGTAAGGGTGATATCGCCGCCGAAACCAGTTATCCCGTGGAGAAAATTGCGCCTGGTATTATCAAGCGCAAGTCGGTGACCCAACCGGTGCAGACCGGCATCATGGCAGTGGACGCGATGATTCCGATTGGCCGCGGCCAACGTGAGTTGGTGATTGGCGATCGGCAGACAGGAAAGACCGCCGTGTGCATCGACGCCATTATTAACAACGCCCGTATCAACCGAGAAGGGCTCGAGAGTGGCGATCCTAATTTCCGTCCGCTCTATTCCATCTACGTGGCAATTGGCCAAAAGCGCGCCAACGTGGCCAAGGTCATCCAAAACCTCGAGGAAAACGACGCGCTGGAGCACACCATCGTGGTGGCCGCCACGGCGAGTGACTCGGCAACAAACCAGTTTCTTGCACCGTTCGCCGGTGCATCCATGGGCGAATGGTTCATGGCCAACGACATGGACGCGCTCATCGTGTACGATGATTTGTCCAAGCACGCCGTGGCGTACCGGCAGGTATCGCTAGTGCTCAAGCGGCCGTCCGGTCGCGAGGCGTATCCGGGTGATGTGTTTTATCTGCACAGCCGTTTGCTCGAGCGCTCTGCGCGCCTGTCCGACAACGCAGGCGGCGGATCGCTTACCGCGCTGCCCATCATCGAGACGCAGGCAGGAGATGTGTCGGCATACATCCCGACGAACGTGATCTCCATCACCGACGGCCAAATCTTTTTGGAGACCGATTTGTTTTACCAGGGCGTGCGCCCGGCGATCTCGGTGGGTCTGTCCGTGAGCCGTGTGGGTTCCGCGGCACAGATCAAAGCCATGAAACAGGTGTCCGGCACCATCAAGCTGGACCTCGCACAGTTCCGCGAGTTGGCGGCCTTCGCGCAGTTCGGCAGCGACCTCGACGACGCCACACGCGCAAAGCTTGAGCGAGGCAAACGCATCGTGGAGGTGTTCAAGCAGGCGCAGTTCCAGCCGGTGTCGGTTCCTATCCAGGTGGCTGTCCTGTGGGCGGTTCAGAATGGCTACTTCGACGATGTGGACGTGGAGGAGGTCAAAAACTCCCAAGCCTCGATTGCCACCTTCCTGGAGGATCGCAAGGCCGACCTGCTGACACAGATCACCACAGCGGGCCAGGTCAACGACGAGGTGAAGGCCAATCTCAAGGCGGCACTGGACGAGTACAAGTCGGCAAACAAGTAGATTTAAATGCCCAGCACCCGCGAAATCCGGCGGCGGATCGTTTCCGTCAAGAAAACCGCACAGATCACCAGTGCGATGGAGAAGGTTGCGCAGGCAAAAATGGCCCGTGCACAGCAAGCGGCGCTGGCCGGACGGCCGTATGCGGAACTGATGAACCGTGTGCTTGGCGAAGTGGTGTCCCACGCAGGCGATTTCGACCATCCCTTCATGAAGGCGCGCAGCGGTGAGAATCGCGCGCTAATCCTGGTGACCACCGACAAGGGCATGTGCGGCTCGATCAACTCAAATCTGCTGCGGAAGGTGACTGATGAGTTCGTGACAGATCACACCCGCATGATCGCCGCCGGGCGCAAGGGCGCACAGCATGCGTCGCGCGTCGGCTGGGACTTGGCTGCGGAATTTCCGTACAGCGATACGCCGGTCTTTTCGGAGGCAAGGGCCATTGCGCGGATGGCAGTGGAATTATTCGAGAACGCCGAAGTGGATCATGTGGACATTGCATTCACCAACTTCGTCAACACAATCACCCAAAAACCGGAAGTTCAGACGCTGCTACCGATCACTGAGATCAAGGGCGTGCAGGCCGGCGTGGAGGGCGAAGAGATGGCAACCGAGTTACTGGGTGGCACGGCGGAGTTTCTGTTTGAACCCTCGGCCGGCGGCGTGCTGGGGGCATTGCTGCCGCACTACATCAATTTTCAGGTGCACCAGATTCTGCTCGAGGCTAAGGCCAGCGAGTTCAGCTCGAAGATGGTGGCGATGAAGAATGCGACCGACAACGCGAACGACCTGATCAAGGATTTGACACTCGAATTCAACAAGATGCGCCAGGCGGCAATCACCAACGAGTTGCTGGAGATCACCACCGCACAAATGGCGCTAGGCAACTGATTTAAAACGACCAACAGAAAATGAATAAAGGCAAGATTGTACAGATCATTGGGCCGGTGGTGGATGCGGAGTTCACCGACAGCCTGCCCGCCATCTATAACGCATTGACCGTGGAGTTTGACGTACCCGGAGAAGGCCAAACCAAGCTGACGCTAGAGGTGCAGCAGCATTTGGGTGACAACTGGGTGCGTGCCGTGGCCATGAGCTCCACCGAGGGCCTCAAGCGCGGCATGGAACTCACCGACCAAGGCAAGCCGATCAGCATGCCTGTTGGTGAAGCCGTGATGGGCCGTGTGTTCAACGTGACAGGCGATGCCGTGGACGAACAGGGTCCGGTGCAACCGGACAAGGACAAGGACGGCAACGATATTTACAATCCCATTCACCGATCTGCCCCGGCATTGACCGAGCAGTCCACCAGCCCGCAAGTGCTCACCACCGGCATCAAGGTTATAGACCTCATTTGCCCATTCCTTAAGGGTGGCAAGGTCGGGGCGTTCGGTGGTGCAGGCGTGGGCAAGACAGTGGTGATCATGGAACTGATCAATAATATCGCGAAACTGCATGGTGGTATCTCGATGTTTGCCGGCGTGGGCGAGCGCACACGCGAGGGCAACGACCTTTACTACGAAATGATCGAGGCCGACGTCATCAAGACCGAGAAGGACGAGAACGGCGAAACCGAGCTCAACGACAAGGGCCTGCCAGTGATCGCACCCGGCTCGCGAATCGGTCTTGTTTACGGCCAAATGAACGAACCTCCCGGGGCACGCCTGCGTGTGGCACTCTCGGCACTGGCCGTCACAGAGTATTTTCGGGACGAAAAAGGGCAGGACGTGCTGCTGTTTGTAGACAATGTCTTTCGCTTCTCACAGGCGGGTTCCGAGGTCAGCGCTCTATTGGGCCGTACCCCGTCAGCCGTGGGTTACCAACCTACACTGGCCGCCGAGATGGGAGACCTGCAGGAACGCATCACCTCTACAAAAAAAGGTTCCATTACCTCCTTTCAGGCCGTGTATGTGCCGGCGGATGATTTGACCGACCCCGCGCCGGCCACGACCTTCGCACACTTGGATGCCACCATCGTTCTCGAGCGCTCCATCGCCGAGTTGGGCATTTATCCCGCTGTTGATCCGCTGGCCTCCACCTCGCTGGCTCTCACTGCCGACATCGTGGGCGAGGAGCACTACCGCGTGGCTCGAGGCGTACAGGCCGTCCTGCAGCGCTATAAGGAGTTGCAGGACATCATCGCCATTCTTGGGATGGATGAACTTTCGCCGGACGACAAACAGACCGTGTTCCGCGCACGCAAGATTCAGCGCTTCCTCTCACAGCCGTTCAGTGTGGCGGAGGTGTTCACAGGCACTGCCGGTAAACAGGTGGGCGTGGAAGACACCGTGAAAGGCTTTGCCGAGATCCTTGACGGCACACACGACGAGGTGCCAGAGAGCAACTTCTACATGAAGGGCGGCATCGCAGAAATTCAGGACTAACGCATGGCCGATACCCTCAAACTCGAAATCGTCACACCGGAGTCGAAAATTTACTCCGAAGATGTCGAGATGGTCACTCTGCCCGGTAGCGAGGGCGAAGCCGGCATTTACCCGAACCACGTGCCATTGATGACCCAGGTTCAGGCCGGGGAAATCGTCGTCAACCGGGGCGGCACCGAGGAAGTAGTCGCCATCGGCGAGGGCTTTGCCGAGATCACCGGCGAGCATGTGGCCATCCTCACCGACAATGCCGCCAACAGCGCCGACATCGACGAGGCCGCCGCCGAGGAAGCCAAGGCGAAGGCCGAGCAGCGGCTCGAGGAAGGCGGCGACGTCTCCGAGGAAGATGCCAAGGCCCTCACCCAAGCCATCCTCTACTCACAAGCCCAAATCAAGGCCAAGCGCCGCAAGCGCGGCTGACCCGCCTGGCCAAAGGCTAGGCCACAACCTTTCCCGAGGCGAACGGCTCCCCGCTCGCCTTATTTTGAGCCTGAAACTTGCGAAATGGGGCTTGTTTCGTTAGACTGCTGAACCTTAAGCGGCCAAGCGCTTGGCTTGGGACGCCCTCCCCTCCCCGCCGCTTAAGCGGCAACGGAACACAAGACACTTTTATGGCATACAAAGACATCACCCCACCCGAAGGCGGCAAGATTACCATCACGGACGGCAACCTGCAGGTGCCGGACAACCCGGTCGTCCCGTTCATACAGGGCGACGGCACCGGCCCGGATATCTGGGCGGCGAGCCAACTCGTCTTCGACGCAGCCATAGACAAAGCCTACGGTGGAGCCAAACAGATCGCCTGGTTCGAGGTATTCGCAGGGCAGTCGTCCAAGGACAAATTCGACGAATGGCTGCCGGACGACACCGTGGCCGCGTTCCGCGAATATCTCGTCGGCATCAAGGGACCGCTTACCACGCCGGTCGGCGGTGGCATCCGTTCGATCAATGTCGCTCTGCGCCAGATTCTAGACCTGTACACCTGCCTGCGCCCGGTGCGCTGGTTCGAGGGCGTGCCGAGTCCGGTGAAGCAACCGGAGCTGGCCGACATGGTCATCTTCCGCGAAAACACCGAGGACATTTACGCCGGCATCGAGTTCCAGCACGGCACCGATGATTGCGACAAGTTCAAGCAACTCTTCACCGAGGCATTCCCGGAGCGCGCCAAGAAAATCCGTTTCCCCGACACCGTCGGCATCGGCGTCAAGCCGGTGTCCGAGGAGGGCACCGAGCGCATCGTGCGGGCGGCCATCGAGTACGCCATCGCCAACAACCGCGACAGCGTCACCCTCGTGCACAAGGGCAACATCATGAAGTTCACCGAGGGCGCGTTCCGCGACTGGGGTTACGCATTGGCCCGGAAGGAATACGGCGCGACTGACCTCGACGGCGGCCCGTGGCAGGTCATCGAAAAAGATGACCGAGAAATCATCATCAAGGACGTCATCGCCGATGCCTTCCTGCAGCAGATTCTGTTGCGCCCGGCCGAATACGAAGTCATCGCCACACTGAACCTCAACGGCGACTACATCTCCGACGCGCTCGCGGCATGCGTCGGCGGCATCGGCATCGCCCCCGGCGGCAACATCAACTACGACACCGGTCACGCCATCTTCGAGGCCACCCACGGCACCGCACCTAAGTATGCCGGGCTGGACAAGGTCAATCCCGGCTCCGTCATTCTCAGCGGCGAGATGATGCTGCGCCACCTCGGCTGGCTCGAGGCCGCCGACCTCATCGTCAAGGGCATGAATGGTGCCATCGCCTCCAGAAAAGTCACCTACGACTTCGCCCGCCTCTCGGACAATGCCACCGAGATCAAATGCTCCGCCTTTGGACAAAATATCGTTGACCACATGGACTGAGTTGCCGGACCCAGCCGCTGGGCAAGGCTCAATATCAACTGTAGGTGCGGGTGGCACGCAGCTTTGCGTCAAATACCCACATAGCTGGCCGACGGCCCGAATAAAAAAGAACCGTTTTGCGGGATTGACCCTATGGCATCCGGGGTGCTTTGAATGCGTTTGCCTGTGACTTATCGCCTCTTTTTTCTAGTTACTTTTGCCAGCTTCACTGCCTTGGCGAAGGGCGCTGTGGTGATCAATGAAATCCACCACGATCCCGACGTTAAAACCGAGCTGGTCGAGTTCATTGAACTATACAACACCGCCGCCGAACCGGTCGACCTCAGCGGTTGGATGATCGGGGACGCGGTCGTTTTCACGTTTCCCGACGGCAGCAAAATCGGCGGCGACGGCTTCGTCGTCGTCACGCACAACCCGGCGCAGTTCAAGGCCAAGTACGGCGGATCGCCGCTTGGCCCATGGCTGGGCAAGCTCGACAACGACGGCGAGCGGATCGAGCTGCGCGACGCCACCGGCCAACTCGTTGACCGTGTGCGCTATCGGCTGGGATTCCCGTGGCCCATCGTCGGCGACCCGCCCGGCTACTCGATCGAGCTAATCCATCCCGACCTCGACAACAACGACGGCCACAACTGGAGACCGTCCGTTCGCGGCGACGCCTCGACCAAAGCCAACACACTCGTGGCCAAGGGCAGCTCGTGGAAATATTTCAAGGGCACCAAGGAGGCATCGAGTCCGCGCACCGTCTGGCGCAAGGCGGCCTTCACGGAGAGCGGCTGGCTGACCGGGCGCACGCCAATCGGGTACGGGGAGAACTTCATGAAGACGACGCTGGGCGACATGCGCAACGGCTACACATCGGTTTACTTCCGCAAAAAAATTACAGTCAAGGACGCGAAGAAAATCGGGGGGTTGAAACTGGCACTGCAATTCGACGACGGCTTCAACATGTGGATTAACGGCAGGCACGTCGCCAACAGCAACATCTCAACGAAGGAGCCGCGCTTCAGCACCGGCGCCAGCTCTGCCATCGAGGAGCACGACTATGTCGAGTTCGACCTGCCGTCGCCGAGTGGCTATCTGATCGAGGGTGAAAATATTTTGGCCATCCAAGCGCACAACGCGTCGAAAGGCGGCAGCAGCGACTTCTTCATCGACGTGGAGTTGAAGGCAACGGTCGGCCCGGTCAACCGCGGCCCCACTCCCGGCGCGCGTAATTCGGTTTTCGCCACCGAACCACTCCCGCGCTTGGCCAAGGTCGAACACACGCCCAGGCAGCCCAAGGGTGGCGAAGCGGTCTTAATCACCACCGTGCCCAGCACGGCTGTCGCCGGCTCGGAGGTTTATGCGGAGTACCAAGTCGTGAGCCCCGGAGGC
>JASLKI010000384.1 GCA_030747575.1 Verrucomicrobiota bacterium
ATCGTCGTGGTACTCGACAGCCGAGTATTGACCAAGCGCTACGGCCAAATCTTCATCGATTCCCTCCCCAATTGCCCAACCGAAATCATGTGATTTTTCCAGATTGGCTCGTTCGGGAATTGAACAGGCCGAAGGCCGGAGGCATCTTAAACCGCGATGAGGGTCTGTTTTCTTGGTTTTATTTTTCTGCTGACATTTGTCGGTGACCTCAACGCGCAGTTTGATGATCGGTTCGGCGGTGGCCAAGCGGGTGTGGCTAAGCCGGCGACTACGGTCAAGTTGCTGTTGTCACACGATGCAGCCAAGCCGGGCACGACGGTGATGGCCGGGCTGGCGTTGACTATGGACGACGGCTGGCACACGTACTGGATCAACGCTGGTGAAGCTGGCTTTGCGACTTCGGTCGAATGGAAGTTTCCCAAGGGCGTGACCGCCGGACAGGTTCAATGGCCAATGCCGGGGAAGTTTACAGCGTTTGGCTCGATCGGCTACGGTTATCATGACAAAACAATCCTACTTGTGCCTCTGGCTATCGCTGCCGACATCGCGCCTGGCCAAGCGACGATCTCCGGCAAGGTCAGTTGGCTCGAATGCAAGGAGCTCTGCATCCCGCGCGAGCAGCAAGTGAGCGCAAAGTTGCTGATCGCCGGGACGGCCAATCTCTCGGCCGACGCCGCTGAGCTCGATGCGACAAAAAAGAAACTGCCGAAAGCCGATGTCAGGTTGGCCGTCAAGGCCTGGTGGGATGGCGCGGTCAAGGATGATGAACGGACATTGCTGATCGAGTTCGACGTGGGTCAAGCGGGTGCCGATGCTGATTTCTTTTCGATGCCGTACGAGTCGTTCGACGTCTCGCCGGAGAGCGAAGTGACGGCCTCCGGCGATGCAAAAGTTCGTATAAAAAAAACGGTGATGAAGGTTGAGGGTGCTTGGCCAAGAGAACTCGCCGGCTTGGCCGTCCGAAACTTGAAAGATCACGACAAGACGGAAGCGTTCGAGGTCAAGTTCCCGATCTTGGCTTCCGCATCGGGTGCGGCCGGAACGACGATGTCTCAAGCCCCACCGCCCGCCACCGCCGACAAGTCGCTCTGGCGGATGTTGCTGTACGCGTTTATAGGCGGTCTGATTTTGAACGTCATGCCGTGTGTGCTGCCGGTGATCTCGCTGAAGATTTTGGGGTTCGTGAATCAAAGCAAGGAGTCACCAGCGCGCGTGCGGCTGCTGGGGGTGCTTTACGGCGCGGGGGTGGTCGTTTCGTTCTTGGTGCTGGCCGGCGTAGTGATCGGCGTGAAAAGCGCGGGCGAACTGGCAAGCTGGGGCATGCAGATGTCCAACCCGCAGTTCGTCGTTTTGCTGACCGTTCTCATTATGCTGGTGGCGTTGAATCTGTTCGGGCTGTTCGAGGTGACGCTCGGCTCGGTGGGCGCTGCGGCCGGATCGGTGGCGACGCGCGAGGGCGCGGGCGGCGCGTTTTTCAACGGAGTGCTGGCGACGGTTTTGGCGACGCCCTGCACGGCACCGTTCCTCGCGCCGGCGCTTGGCTTTGCCTTCACGCAAACCGCCGCTGTGATCGTGCTGATGTTTGTCACCGTCGCGCTTGGCCTCGCGTTTCCGTATGTCGCGCTGAGCTGGAATCCGAAGCTGCTGCGCTTCCTGCCTAAGCCGGGGCTGTGGATGGAGAAATTCAAAGTAGCGATGGGCTTCCCAATGCTGGCCACAGGTGTTTGGCTTTTCACCGTGAGTATCGAATATTACGGCAGCCGGGTTTTGTGGTTCGGTATTTTTTTGACCGTGATCGCCATGGCAGCCTGGGTGTTCGGCGAGTTTTTTCAGCGTGGAACCGGACGGCGCGGTTTGGCCCTGGGCATCGCCGGGTCGCTGACGCTTGGGGGGGTGGTGTTTGGGCTTGAGGGGCAGATGCAATGGCGCACCCCGACCGACCCGTTGGCGGCCAAGGCTGGCGTGGTGCAGGATTTCCCCGGCGGAATCCGCTGGCACCGCTGGTCGCCGGAAGCGGTGGCCAAGGCGCGCGAGGCGGGTCAACCGGTGCTGGTGGACTTCACGGCCAAGTGGTGTGCGACCTGTATTTGGAACAAAAAAACGAGCATAGACATCGAGTCAGTGGGTGCCGTAATGGCCGATAAAAACTTCAAGGCGTTCCGGGCCGACTACACGCGGCGGCCGGATTACATCACCGAGGAATTGCGCGACCGGGGCAGGGCGGGCGTACCGCTCGTGTTGGTTTTTCCGGCGGACAAAACAAGGGAGCCCGAAATGCTCCCCGAGTTGCTGACCGCCGACACCGTCCTTAACGCCCTAAACGGAGCCGTCGACTGAGCCGCTTGGCCAAGCGCTATTCATCCAGGATGCCGAGGTCTTGGAGGAATGGCTTGAGCGAGCGGGGGCGGCCGAGGAATTTCTCGATCGACTCGCTGACGTCGCGCGAGTCGCCCACCTCGTAAATCTCCCGCCGCAGTCGCTGCCCCGCCGTGCTGTCGAAGTAGCGGTCGGGCGCGTTTTCAAAAACCGTGGCCATGTCGGCGGAGATCGAGTCGGCCCAGGCGTAGCCGTAGTAGCCCGCGTCGTAGCCCATGAGATGGCCGAAGTAGCCGACGAACGATGTGTTCTCCTGCGGCTTAAGATAGACTGCCTCGGTGATTTGGTTGGACAGCGCAACCGGTTTGACGATCCTGGCCTCCTCTACCGTCAGTGAGTGCAGGGTCAGATCAACAAGCCCGTACGAAAGCTGGCCGCGATAGTGCCGGGCGATCGTGGCTTTCTTCGCCTCCTTGAGTTTTGCGATGACGGCTTCCGGGATTTTTTTCGACGAGTCGCGATAGTCGGCGGCGAACGAGTCGAGCACGGTCTTGTCCCAAATCCAGTTCTCGAGCATCTGCGACGGCGCCTCGACGAAGTCGCGCGGCACGCTTGTGCCGGCGAAACGGGTGTACTTGGTTTGCGTGAGGATGCCGTGCAGCGCGTGGCCAAACTCGTGGAAGAGCGTCTCGACGTTGTCATGTGAGAGGAGCGATGGCTTCTCCTTTCCAGGCGTGGGGAAGTTGCAGATCAGTGCGACGGTGGGCCGCTGGTAGGCGCCGTCCGGCAGCCGTTTGCCGGAGATCAGCGGGAACATCGCGAAGTGGTTGTACTTGCCGTCGCGTGGGAACATGTCGAGGTACAGCGCGCCCAGCGGGTTGCCGGTGGCCGCGTCGTAAACGAGGTTCAGCGTCACTTGGTCGTTCCATTTATACGGTGCGGTGGAGGCCACGATCTTCAGGCCGAAGATGCGCTCGTACACGCGGAACATGCCGTGCAGCGTCTGTTCGTACGGGAAAAAAACGCGAAGTTGCTCGGTGTCCACGGAGTACTTTTCCTTCTTCAGCAGGTTCATGTAGTAGAAGGCATCCCACATTTTTAGTGTGGCGTCGGGGTCGCCTGTCTCGCGGCGTTTCAGCGTGTTGAACTGCGCGAGCTCGGCCTGCCACTTCGGCTCGAGGCCGCGCTTGAGGTTCATCAAAAACTCGCGCGCGGTGGTGCCGTCGCCGGCCATCTTGACTTCGCACTTGTAGTCAGCCCATGTCTTGTAGCCGAGCTTGGCGGCGATGTTGGCCCGGAGTTGCAGGACGGTTTTTAGCAGCGGAATGTTTTTTTCGCGGGCAAGCCGTTTTCGCTCCCCGGAGATGCGTTTGCGTGTGGCTTCCGGTTTGGCGCTTCGCATAACGTTGAGGTAGTGAAACGTCACGTTGGCCTGGAGCGTGTATTCGTCGTCGTCGGTCTTGACCTGCTCGAGGAAACTTTCCGGCAGCCCTTCGAGTTGCGCTTGGGTGAATTTCAGCTCCTTCTTCGCGTTGGTGATGTTGGTGCTAAACTCGGTGGTCGCAGCGGAGAGTTGCTTGCGGAGTCGCTCGACCTCGTCGCGCTCAGCCTTGGCCAGGTGCAGGCCGGCCCGGCGATAATCGCGCAGCGTCTGCTCGAGCAGACGCTTGGCCTCGCCGCTCAGCCTGGGCGATGAGTCGGCGTACGCCTTGACCACGCTGTAGACATCCTCGCGATAGTCGAGGCCTACGGCCCACTCGTCGAACTGCTTGATCGCCTCTGTGGCTCGGGCGCGGTGCTCGGCGTTCTCGCTGGTTTCCTTGAGCATGTACGTGCGGTTTGCCACGAGCGACAGGTCAAACGCCAAGTCGTCGAGCGCGCCGATTGTGTTGTCGAAGGTCGCTTCGCTTGGCTGGATCTTGCCAATGGCATCGAGCCGTTCGTTGGCTGCTGCGATCGCTGCATTGACGGCGTCGAGCGAGGCCTGCGGCGTGGTCTCAAACGGCGGCAACGCGACGCGCGTATGGTTACGCTTGGCCAAGTGCTCGAACTCCGCCCAGTCGCCGGAGAACCCGCCCTTTGGGGTGTGGCTTGTTTTTGGAGAGTAACAGGCGGCGAGAATGCCGGCGGTGACGATCAGTGCTATGCGAAAAAACATGAGCGACAAGCTACCGTTGGCCGGCGGTGCGGCTCAAGCAGATTCACGGAATGACGATGCCAGCCGTGGCCGTTTGCCCAAGCGGCGGGGTGACGATGCGCCGCGCCTTGATGGCGACGTATGGCGGGATGTATTGACTGCGGTGCCGGAACGTCCCCGGTTCGGCGGCGGGATCGCCGTGCTTTGGCTCGGCGAGATCCTCTATTACGAAGCCACTGTGGCACAGTCCGCCTACGATCTCTTCCCAGCGATGCACGAACTCGAGTGCGCCTTTTTCCCGATGCACGAATTCGCCGAGCATCGGCGGCACCGGCCCCTTGGCGTAATAATCCTCGGTGACGGCGTAGCCGCTGGGGAAGGGGGTGGGCGCGGCCTGGAGGTTAGCCGGCTGTTTGTGCTGGCTGAGGTATTGCCCACCGACGCGCAGCACGCGGGCGATCTCGTCGTAAACCTTGGCGAGACTCGGCACGTAACAGGTGCTGACCGGCTGGGTGACGAGGTCGAACGACGCGTTGGCGAGCATCGGGAGATCGTCCATCGACGCCGCGAGGGTCTGCAACTCGAGGCCGCGCTCGCGGGCGACGCGCCGATCCTGCTCGAGCATCTCCGGGCTGATGTCCACCACGGTGACCCTGGCCCCGGCGGCGGCGTAGAGTGGCGCCTGCAACCCGCCGCCACCGGCGAGGCAGAGGACGTGTTTACCGGCAAGCTCGCCGTCGATCCAGCCCCGGCTGTTGATGGCTTTGAGCGGGTCGGCAAACTCGTCGTCGCGGGCGGTGCGCGTGTGCAGGAGGCCTTGGCGGGCGCGCTCGTCCCATACGCGGCGGTTGTGATCCTGGGCAATTTCCACGCAGGCGTTTTAGCCTTGGCCAAGCGCTTGGCCAAGCGCGATCGTCGATTTGCGTTTCTCATCGGCTGCGTTTCTGTTAGACCCCACGGCCATGTCTTTCAGTTCACTGGGGCTTTCCGACAACATTCTCAAGGGGATTCGCGCGATGGGTTACGAAGATCCGACGCCGATTCAGCTCCGGGGCATCCCGCTGTTTCTCGAGGGCCGCGACTTGATCGGCAGTGCCCAAACCGGCACCGGCAAGACGGCGGCGTTCGGCCTGCCGATCCTCACGAGGCTCGACAAGCCGCAGAACAACCCGCGCGCATTGATCGTCGAGCCGACGCGCGAGCTGGCCTCGCAGGTCGAGACAGCGTTCCGGGATTTTTCGCGGTACTCCGATCTGCGAACAACCGTTCTTTACGGCGGCGTGAAGTACGGCAAGCAGAACGATGAGTTGGAACGAGGAACCGACATCATCGTCGCCACGCCCGGGCGTTTGCTCGATCACGTCTCCCAGAAAAATTTGACGCTGAAAAACATCGAGTACCTCGTGCTCGACGAGGCCGACCGGATGCTCGACATGGGCTTCATGCCGGACGTCAAGAAAATCATCCAGCATTGCCCAGAGAAAAGGCACACGTCTCTCTTCTCAGCGACCATCCCGCCGATCATCGAGACGATCATCCAGTGGGCGATGACCGACCCGGAGACGGTGGAAATCGGGATGCGCCGATCGGTCGCTGAAACAGTTTCGCACGCGGTTTACCCGGTCGCATTCGACCAGAAAAACGACCTCGTACTCGCGCTGCTCGATAAGGTGGACTACGACTCAGTGATCGTTTTTTGCCGAACCAAGGTGGGCGCCGACAGGTTGGGCAGCATGCTGAAACGAGAGAATCACTCCGTGGCAATCCTTCATTCAAACCGAACCCAGGCCGAGAGGGAACGCTCGCTCAACGGCTTTCGGGACGGTAAGTATGAGGTGCTGGTCGCTACCGACATCGCCTCGCGCGGACTCGACGTCGCCAACGTCAGCCACGTCGTCAATTTCGATGTACCACAGCATCCCGAGGATTACGTGCATCGTATTGGCCGGACCGGCCGCGCAGCTGCATCCGGGGACGCCTTCACCATGATGGTGGCCGAGGATCGTCAACACATGGAGGCGATCGAGCGGTTCATCGGAAAGAAAATCAACCGTGAAAAAATGGAAGGCTTCGACTACAAGTACACGTCG
>JASLKI010000385.1 GCA_030747575.1 Verrucomicrobiota bacterium
ACCTGGGACTCCTGACGATGCAACATGGCATGGTGCCAACCTCCTGCTACACACCTCCCTGATTGCCTATGCAGGCATCCTGGCTCATTCACGGTTGCTCCACTATGTTCGTGATTTTGCGGACTCTCATAGTGCCGGCACACATGCTTTTCTGGCTTGGCTAACAGGCAATCTTTTTGTCGGCGCCCAAATTTCATGGATTTTACGCCCTTATTTCGTTTCCCCTGGACTGCAAGTGGAATTTCTCAGGGCCGATCCCTTTGATGGAAACTTCTATGAAGCGGTGTTCCGCGCCATACGCAACGTCACTAACTTTTAAACCTACACTTAATTACTGAACTCCTAATAATACTATGACCAAAGAAGCACAGTCGGACATAAACACACCACCGCCGGTTCTACCCAACTACCCTAAACAAGATCTGAAACAGGGCTACGAACCTCTTGAAGGAGGTTGTACACTCCCCAACTTGATCAACAAACTACTAAAGAAACCCCTTTCGATTGTTTATGAACTGGAGATGAAAAACAATGTCGGCAAAATCACATGCCTCTTACTTTTGATTGCAACCATGTCATTTTCTGTTTTCGGGATCGTAGTCGGCACCTTTTCCTGGGACGTCCAAATCTGGGCCGCACCTCTGAAAATCATTTTTGGGTTACTGTTTAGTGGGCTCATTTGTCTGCCGAGTCTCTACATATTCACCTGTATGGGTGGTCTGGATGCCAAGTTTTCTTCAGTATCCGGCATGCTCTGCGCACTAATGGCGCTATCCGGACTACTACTGATTGGATTCGCTCCCGTGGTCTGGCTCTTCAGTGTATCAAGCACTTCAACCACCTTTCTCGGGTTTCTGCTCATTGTACTCTGGGTGATATGTGCCTGCTTCGGGCTTTCTCTCGTCTTTCGTTCCGGACATGCCCTTGGTATGACCAATCCGGGTCACTTCGCCGTCTGGGGCCTGATCTTTCTATTGGTCACTCTCCAGATGACGACAACCCTTCGCCCCATCATCGGCAGCGAAGAAAAACTGGTCAATTTCGAGGAAAAGAAATTTTTTTTGAGCTACTGGTCCGAGCAAATGATGCAGGAACGCTGAGGCTTGTGTTTTTACATATACAGCAACAGAACATTAATAATTAAAACCAAGGAAGATGAAAAAACTGCTCAAAACAACAATCACAATCTTAATTCTGTGTTTAGTAGTTATGCTAACTTCATGCACCGAGACACCCAAACATGTTTCCGGTGCAAAATTCAAAAGTGAATATGAACTTGGCAGCCATCAAACCATGCACCTATCCGAATACTTGGGTGAGAAAGATGGCAGATTTTATCTTCGTCGCAAGTCGATGTCCTTACTAAACAAAAATAAATGGAATGAAGAGATTTGGTACGCAATAGCTGAGGATCTTGAACCAGCATTCCTCAACAAGCTCAGGAAGGAAGCCAAGGCGGGTGAAGAATTGAAATTTGACAGGCAGTAATCCATCATTTGAAAATCAACCTGCCACTTCAAATTATCTTCAAAAATTTAGCTTGGCTTGGCATGGTGCGGCGCATGTTTTCAGTTATACGCTTGACAAGGCATTTGACTGTTTTGGCGACTGTTGCCGGATCGCTTGGTTTTTTGGCGCAGGGTCTTGGTGCGGCAAATCGCTCCGTGCCGAAGGTGGACCGGGAGGTGCCTCGCAATATCATATTTGTCCTAGCGGATGATCATCGTTTTGACGCGATGGGTTTTTCAGGGCATCCGTTTTTGGAGACACCCAATCTGGATCGAATGGCCAAGGGAGGCGCCTGGTTCCCGAACGCGTTTGTCACGACGTCGCTTTGTTCCCCAAGCCGTGCAAGCATTATGACGGGGCAATATGCTCACAATCATAATGTGGTGGATAACTACAATCCTCTTCCAAAGGGGCTAATTTTCTTTCCTGAATACATGCAGGAAGCCGGGTATGATACAGCTTTTGTCGGGAAATGGCACATGGGCGGGAACATCGATCACGCTCAACCTGGCTATAACCACTGGGTCAGTTTCAAGGGTCAGGGGACGTATTGGCCGGATGGCCGGGGCACAAGCCGCAAGGTGCCGCAGAATAGCTACGACGGATTAAACGTCAACGGCAAGCGAGTCCCGCAGAAAGGCTACATCACTGACGAGTTGACGGATTACGCCCTGGATTGGCTGCGCTCCCGTAAGGGGGACAAACCTTTTTTTTTGACGCTGTCGCATAAGGCTGTTCACGCGGATTTTGTTCCAGCTGACCGGCATAAGGGACAGTACAAAAATAAAAAACTGCCATTGCCGAAAACATTTGTGAAGGGCGGTAAAAACTTCCTTAATAAACCGCGCTGGTTGCAAGATCAACGGAATAGCCGTCATGGCGTGGACTTTGCCTATAACCTGCCGGACTTCGATTTGAACGCGTATTATACCCGCTACTGCGAAACCCTTCTGGCGATCGACGAAAATCTTGGACGACTTTTTAAGCTGCTGAAGGAGCGGGGTTTATTGAAATCCACATTGGTGGTCTACATGGGAGACAACGGTTTTCAGTTTGGTGAGCAAGGCCTAATCGATAAACGAACGGCATACGAAGCGTCGATGCGCATACCTTTTCTGATGCATTGTCCCGATGTTATCCAAGCTGGATCGGTGATAAAGAAGGTTGTAGCCAACATTGATGTGGGTCCGACGCTGCTTGAAACTGCGGGGCTGCCCACTCCGAAACATATGGATGGTCGCAGTTTCTGGCAGTTGGCCAAAGGCAACGACATCCCGTGGCGCGACTATGTGCTCTACGAGTATTTTTGGGAACGTAACTATCCGCACACGCCAACAACCCACGCCGTGCGTGGGGAGCGTTTCAAATATATCCGTTATCACGGGCTTTGGGACACGGATGAGTTGTACGACCTTCTTAACGATCCGGATGAAACAACCAATTTAATTTTCGAGCCGGTGCATAAGGAAACCGTAGCCATGCTGAACAAGCGTCTGTTTGAGTTGCTGGCAGAGAGCGAGGGAGAGAGTTTGCGCTTGGCTCCGGACCGTGGGCCAACGTTTCCCAAACGGCATCCGCAGCGCTCCGAGGCGGCGGATTTTCCAAAACAATTTTACGGCACGCGCGAATAATTTAACTTACTTGACCAAGCGCAGCTTGACGCATGGCCAAGCGGTATTAACCATTCCCGCCGATTTTTACCATGACAGAGGAACTGAATTTTTTACCGAGTTTGACCGGCTCTTTTGCCAAGCCGGCTGCTGAAAATCCCACAGTGGAAATGGTCGAGGCCGCCTACCGGCATCACGGTTTACACTGGCGGTATATCAACACGGAAGTCGGCCCGGAGAATTTAGGAGCGGCGGTTGCCGGTGCCCGCGCCATGAATTGGGCCGGGTTCAACTGTTCGCTGCCGAACAAGGTCGAGGTGATCCAATACATCGATGGCTTGGGAGAATCGGCAGAGGTGATTGGTGCCGTGAACTGTGTCGTTCGTCGTGGGGACAAACTCATTGGTGAAAACACGGACGGCAAAGGTTTCTTGAAATCGCTGGAAAAAGTCGTCGATCCAGCAGGTAAACGCGTCGTCATGTTTGGTGCCGGCGGAGCGGCTCGAGCGATTGGTGTCGAAGTGGCGTTGGCTGGTGCGACTCATATTAAGATCGTGAACCGCTCGAAGGATCGCGGGCTGGAATTGGTCGCGTTGTTGAACGATAAAACTCCGGCAGAGGTAATATTTGAAAAATGGGACGGTGATTACTCGGTTGCGAATGGAGTTGATGTCGTAATCAATGCCACGTCGATCGGCTTGTATCCTGATATCGATGCTCGCTTGGCTTTGAACTTGGATTCGCTGTCAGCGGACATGGTGGTGGCCGACGTGATTCCGAATCCGCCGCGAACGAATTTCGTCAAGGATGCCGAGGCACGCGGCTGCAAGGTGCTCGACGGCTTAGGTATGCTTGTGAATCAAGGTATCACCGGCATCGAATACTGGACCGGCGTGACGGTGGACGGCGGCGTGATGCGCACCCGCCTCGAGGAACTATTCGGCGCTTAGGCTCCGTCCGGGGTGTTTTCGCCTTTCCATGGCCGAGAATGCTCCATATAGTTGGGCGTCAACATTACAGCATTATGAAACTGGGAATGATTAATTCGGCTTGGGAGCAACACGGCGTTGGCCTTGTGGATGGCCTCAGGAAAACCAAGGAATTGGGCTTCGACTGTGTTGATATTTTCGAGGACCCGATGGAACCGCAGGCCGCAGACCGCATCACCGAGATCAAGCAGACCTGCGACGAACTCGAACTGCCGATCATCAGCGTGGTCGGCGTAAGCGTTGGCCTGGTGGATTTCAACCCGTCGGTTCAGCGCTTCCACGTTGAGCGCTGCAAGCGCTACCTCGACATGGGTGCGACGTTTGGCGCGAAAAACTACCTGCTCGTCATCGGTGAATACATTTGGCAGAAAGAGGTCATCCCGCCGGAGGAGCAATGGCGGTTCGCTGTCGAAAACTGCAGACTTCTTGGCGACTACGCCGGCGAACGCGACCTCGAGATCGTCATTGAGCTTGAGCCGTTCCACATGTCGCTCGTCAACAACATTGGCGAGATGGATCGCTTCCTGACCGACGTGAACAATCCGGCCGTGAAAGCGAACATCGATATCAGCCACATGGTGCTTAGCGACAGTCCGCCTGAGTCACTTGCCGCGCTCAAGGGCCGGGCCGGGCACGTGCACATTTCCGATTGCGACGGCAAGGTACACGGTGACCTGCCGCCAGGCCGGGGAGCAGTGCCGTTCGAGGGCTACATGCACGCGATCAAGGATCTGGACTTCGACGGCGCGATCAGCCTTGAGCTCGAATACGCGCCTGATCCCTCCCAAATCGTCGAGTGGGTCACCGAGGCTTATTCCGCCACTGATCGCTTAATGTCAGCCATAAATTTACGTCATTAACGCGCATGTCTGACGACTGGAAAGCCAAGTTTCGTGAACTGTACCAATCCGCGCAAGAACGCTACCGTGCCGGGCGCACCACAACGCTGACCCTCTTCGAGCCGGACGAGGTCTCTTTTCTTGCCACGATCGGTTGCTCCACGCAGGAACTGTTTGATTTCGTGGAGGACAGCATCAACTGGGACGACGTTGAGTACGACCAGGTCGAGGGCGTCACGGAGTTGCGGCGCGATTATTTCTTGAACACGCTTCGCAGTGAATCGGCCACAACCAAGATCGACCCCGACAAGATCCCGGCCAAGACGGACGAAGTCGATGGCATTGCCTGGCTGCCGCGCCTCATTGTCAAGGCCCGCGCCAAACTCGCCGGCGAACTCCCGTCCGAGTTGATGTACGGCTGCGGCGGCGACCGGCCGTTCCTGGGCGGGCGCAACTCGAATCTCGTCGACTTCCTGCGCGTCACCCTCGAAGCCGGCGACAACGACCGCGTGATCATTGACTACATCAAGAACTGCGCGACCAAGGGCTGACGTGCCTCCCGAGCCATTGCCAAGCAAAGACACCAACGGTGTAATTCGGCTTCGTGGCGTCCGACACAACAACCTTAAGAATCTCGACCTCGACCTGCCCAAAGGCAAATTGATCGTGTTCACCGGGCTGAGTGGTTCCGGTAAAAGTTCGCTCGCTTTCGACACGCTTTTTGCCGAAGGCCAGCGCCGCTACGTCGAGACATTCTCGCCGTACGTCCGCCAGTTTTTTGACCGAATGGACAAGCCGCAGGTCAATCGCATCGACGGCATCCCGCCGGCGATCGCACTAGGCCAGCGAAACACCGTCCGCACCACGCGCTCGACCATCGGCACGATGACCGAGATCTGTGACCACATGAAAAATCTGTGGACGCACCTAGCCCAATGCCACTGCGACCATTGCGGTGAACCCGTGACCCGCGACGAGCCGCTTGGCATTTGGAAGGCGCTGCTGGACAGCCAAACCACCGAAGCACTGGTCACGTTCGATGTGCCGTTGTCGGACAAAATTTCAATTGCCGAGTCGCTGCAACTCATCAGCAAACAGGGCTACCGGCGTATCATCGATCCCACCTCAAAAACCAAGCGAGGTAAGCTGCCGGAATTGCTGCGTATCGAGGAGGCGGCCAAACGCTTGGACAAGCGCAAGCTCACGTCGCTGACCGTCGTGCAGGATCGCATCCGCTTGGTCAAAGGCAGCCGCGCGCGGTTTCTCGAGTCGGCCGGACAGGCGTACCAGTTCGGCAAGGGTCACCTCGCCGTTCACACAGAAGTGCTTGCTCAACAGCGATTTAGCCGGCATTTCCACTGCGCTGCGTGCGACGCCGAGTACCGCGACCCGTCGCCGGCGCTGTTCAGCTTCAATAACCCTGTCGGCGCCTGCCCGGAGTGCAAGGGCTTCGGCCGAATCATCTCGATCGACTACCGGCTCGCGATGCCGGACCTCACCAAGTCGATCGCTGGGGGCGTCGTCAAGCCTTGGCAAACTGGGCACGGCGTCGAATGCCAGCGAGAGATGATGGCCGCCGCGAAGCAGGATGGCATCCCGACCGATTTGCCGTTCAACAAGCTAACAAAAAAAGCGCGCGACTGGGTAACCCACGGCGAGCCGAACTACGGCAAGCCGGGCCACACCTGGCCCGACGCATGGTATGGAGTAGCCGGTTATTTCCGCTGGCTGGAGAGCAAGGCCTACAAGATGCACGTCCGCGTTTTGCTCTCGCGCTACCGCAGCTACACAACGTGCCCTGGGTGCGAGGGGCAGCGCTTCAAGCCGGACTCGCTCCGCTTCAAGCTCGACCACACCGGCACCGGTGACTGGCTCGCGCTCTCCGGTCTTTACCGGCTCCCCATCCGCGACGCAGCGGGCGTGATCAACGAACTCGCCGACCGCCTCGACCTCAACCGGGCCGATGCACTCGCGCCGGTGTTGGCCGAGGTGCGCGGGCGGCTCGACGCGATGGTGCGCATCGGCCTTGGCTACCTCACGCTCGACCGGCCGACGCGCACGCTCTCCGGCGGCGAAACCCAGCGCGTCAACCTCACTGCCTGCCTCGGCTCAAAACTGGTCAACATGCTTTATGTGCTCGACGAGCCAAGCGTCGGACTGCACCCGCGCGACACAAATCGGCTCGTCGGTCTGCTGGAAAACCTGCGCGACCTCGGCAACACGCTCGTTGTCGTCGAGCACGAAACCGGCGTAATCCGCCGTGCCGACCATGTCGTTGACCTTGGCCCGGAGCGGGGCGAGCGGGGCGGCGAGATCGTGTACAACGGCCCCGGCTCGCGCCTGGCCAAGTGCCGCGCCTCGCTGACGGCCGCGTACCTCTCCAGTCGAAAAAAACTAGAGCCGCCCCCGGCCCGCACGGTGAGCGCACGCACGCCTCGACTGCGCTTGGCCAAGTTTTCCGGGAACAACTTGAGCGACTTCGCGGTGGACATCCCGCTTGGCCGCTTGGTTTGCGTGACCGGCGTCAGCGGCTCCGGCAAAACAACACTCATTCGCGACGGCCTGCTCCCCGCCCTACGCGACAAACTCGGCGGCACGCCGGCGGACGCCCGCTTGGCCAGGCTGACCGGCTGGCGGTTGCTCAAGTCCGTGATGATGGTCGATCAGTCGTCGCTGGGCCGCACGCCACGCTCGAACCCGGCCGTGTACATCGGCGCGTTCGATGACATTCGCAAACTGTTCGCCGCCAGCCCCGAGGCCAAGGCGTTTGAGCTGCCCGCCGGGGCGTTTAGCTTCAACTCCGCGCAGGGCCAGTGCGGCTACTGTCGCGGCACCGGATTTGAAAAAATCGAGATGCAGTTTTTGAGCGACGTGTTCATCAAGTGCCCCGAGTGCAACGGCCGCCGCTACCGCGACCACGTGCTCGAGGCCAGGCTCACGCCGCCCTTGGCCAAGCACTTGGCTTGGAACATCGCCGATCTGCTCGACGCCACCGCTGACAAGGTGATCCTGTTTCTCGACGGCTACCCCGACTCGCGCCCGGCGGCCAGGGCACGCGCCAAGCTGCAATTGCTAAGCGATGTCGGCTTGGGCTACCTGCGGCTTGGCCAACCGGTGAACACGCTTTCCGGCGGCGAGAGCCAACGACTGAAACTCGTCCGCAGCCTCGCCGAGGCGCACAGCAAGCGCACTGCCACCGGCCCAACGCTGTACCTCTTCGACGAACCGACGACCGGCCTGCACTTTGACGACATTCGGCTCCTAGCCAGAGTGCTGCACCGCCTGGTGGACGAGGGTCACTCGGTACTGGTGGTGGAGCATAATTTGGATTTAATCCGCCAAGCCGACTGGGTGATCGACCTCGGCCCCGACGCCGGCGACGAAGGCGGCCAACTCGTCGCCCAAGCCACACCCCCCACCCTCGCCAAAAACAAAAAATCCCACACCGCGAAAGCCCTGCGCGCGGGATGATCCGCCGTCACTATTGCAGTATTCCCTTTAGTCTCCGGAGCGGTTGGTCCACATGCCGAGGGTTGAGTCTTTGATGAGGCTCACGTGGCCGTCCTTAAAATTGCGTTGAAGCCGTTGCTGTCGCGTTTATGGACATGGCCAGTTGGGATTTTGGGTTCCGGCGAATTCCCCACAAAAGCGGGCATTTTGTCGATTGGCCAAGCGTACTTTTTTGTCGCGAACTTATTTGCCGCGTGCCGTACGCTGCGTGCCGCGCTTGGGCTTATGCAATTCGGATCGCTCCAACTAAAATCCAATCTATTTCTCTCGCCACTGGCCGGGTACACGAATCTGCCGTTCCGGCTCGTTCTGCGCGAGGTGGGCGGCCTGAGTCTCGCCACGACCGATCTCGTCAACGCCCGGTCGCTGCTCGAGCGCAACGCCAAAGCGCTCAAGCTCATCGAGACGAACGAGGCCGATAGCCCGTTTGCCGTACAGTTGTTTGGCTCGGTGCCGGAGGAGATGCGCGACGCGGCTCAGTACCTAGAATCGATTGGCGTGGACTCGATCGACATCAACATGGGCTGCCCGGTACGCAAGGTCTGCAAGACCGGCGGCGGCTCGGCAATGATGACCGATCTGGACGACACCGCACACCTCGTGAAAATGATGGTCGATTCTGTAAAGATACCGATCACGGCCAAAATGCGTCTCGGCTGGGACGACAAAAACATCACCGCGCCCGACTTGGTGCGTGTGCTTGAAGGCGTCGGTGTAACGGCGGTTTTCATCCATGGACGGACGAGAGAGCAGGGTTTCACCGGAGGCGTAAACCTCGTGGGTATCCGCCAAGTGGTCGGGGCGGCGCGCGAGATCCCCGTGATCGGCAACGGCGACATCACGACGCCGGAGTCGGCCAAGCACATGATGAACGCCACCGGCTGCCACGGAGTAAGCGTCGGCCGGGGCGCGTTTTACAACCCGTGGATTTTCAAACACACCGAGCACCATCTACGCACCGGCGTACTGCTGCCCGAGCCGAAATTTACGGAGCGAGTGCGCGTGATGCGACGGCATTTTGACCTGATGTTAGAGGTGTTCGGCGAGCAGCGCGGCTGTCTAATGTTCCGCAAAGTCGCCCCGTGGTACGCCAAGCGCTTCGGCCCAGTGAAGCCGTTCAACAAAGCGGTCGTGCTGATCTCGACACGCGAGGATTTTGAGTCAGCGCTGGCTGACTACCTCGAGTGGCGGCGACAGTTTTCCGATGATGACGGAGAGCTCACCGAGCGCTATCGTCAGAACCCAATGATGCCGTCCTTTATGAAGGACGATAACGAACCTGCCGACGCGAAGCGCAAGACCATCCCCGTGCCCAAGGGCCCAGTTGAGGTGTGGTAAAAAAATCCCGCAGGCCAAGGCCAGCGGGATTTGTCTAAGCTTGTTAATGCAAAAACTTATTCACCAGATGAGGGCCGGCTCGGGCGCTGACCGCCGCGACCTTCACCACCACCTGAGGGACGCTGGCCACCGCGACCTTCACCGCCACGGGACGGACGCTGGCCGGATGCACCTCCGCGGCCACCGAAATTTGGACGCAACTCGTCTTCGGTCAACTTGCCATCTTTATTCTTGTCGAGCTTTTTAAGGGCTGCAACGGCACCCTTAATTTCCTCGGAGGAAATCTCACCGTTGCCATCACTGTCCAGTGCGCTCATCACAGGGAACATCCGCATAAAACCACCTGGTCCTCCCTGACCACCACGGCCACCGGACTGCGATCCACGCTCACGACTTGTTCCGGACGGACGTTGACGACGCTCGGCGCCCTGACCCCGTTCACGACTCTGTCCACCAGCCGCTCGGTCCGGGCGTTCACGACGCTGAGCACCTTCACCCCGCTGGCGACGCTGTTCACCAGCTGCTCCGGACGGGCGCTCACGACGCTGAGCACCTTCACCCCGTTCGCGCCCACCGCGTTCCTGCGCGATTGCATCACCTGCCATCATGCCAAAACATGTGACAGCCATTACTAGTTTATATGTCATCTTTTTCATAACACCAAATCAATGGTCTGCTTCAAATATACGATCCACCCTGAAGATGGGTTACAATTTTAGTACACCCACGGACGAGCTTGCTTGATGGATAAAGTTCCATCCTTGGTAATCTTGAACTCAACTTCCATGGCAAATTTTATATCTTCCAAGGTTGTCCCGTATAATCTACTGAACTTACTGTGAATCTTGCCCAAATACCGGTTCATCTGCTCGAGTTGGTCCCCGGTCATAATCAACTTATCATCTTTTAACTGATTGGACTTGCGCATGACCTTGTAATCACTTGGCCGCCACCAATCCAACAAAAGTTCTTCAGGGATTGAATCAGCGTCGGGATTGGTCACCAGATTCTCGCCAACCTGGGTATTGAGGTAATAATTGCCCTTGGTCTGGTACAGGATGTCGTCGGTAACCGCCACACCGTTGGCCGCTTCGTCGGAAAAATTGGGGTGAACGAGCACACCAATGGCTGTGGTGAAGTGGTCGATCCGGTAGAACGTACGCTCCTCAAAGGCGCGGAAGTTCCACAGGCTGGCAAACACCTGCTTAATCGTCTTGGCCAAGTGGCCCTCGTCCGACTTGTGAGTGAACGAGTCGTACAGGCCGGCGCCGCTGAAGTCGGGAAGATCTTCGTTATTGGTGCTTGAACGGCAGCGAATCCCTTGGCCGTTGGCGAAGGACTTCTGCAGCTTG
>JASLKI010000386.1 GCA_030747575.1 Verrucomicrobiota bacterium
GTGATCGGATTGGCCGCCACCCGGGCGGAACTGCCCAAGGTTGGGTTGAAGCCGGTTTGGGAGGGGCTTGAATCGACTCGGCCGCTTTGGCTTGAGACGGCTCCGGACGGTTCTGGGCGGTTGTTCTGCCTCGAGCAAGGCGGGGCCATCATCATTTTGCCGAAGGACAAAAACGCGGCCAAGCCCAAGCGAGAAGTGTTTTTTGACATCAGCGAGCGCAAGCCGTGGCGCGAAAACGAGGAGGGGCTGCTGGGCATGGCGTTCCATCCCAAGTTCGCGGCCAACGGGAAGTTTTACGTTTACTACTCGCAGCAGGAGCCCAAGCGCAGTGTGGTTAGCGAGTTCACTGTGGCCAAGGCGCACCCGAACCAGGCCGACATGACGTCGGAGCGCATCCTGCTCGAGTTCCCGCAGCCGTACTGGAACCACAACGGAGGCGTGATTTTGTTCGGGCCAGACGGCAAGCTTTACATCGCCTCGGGCGACGGCGGCAAGGCCGACGACCCCCATGACAACGCGCAAAATCTGAGCACCTTGCTGGGTAAGATTTTCCGCATCGACGTCGATGCCCGCACCGGCAAGCTGGCGTACGGCATCCCGGCGGACAACCCGTTCGCCGGGCGCAAGGACGACACGCGCGGGGAGATTTGGGCGTACGGCCTGCGCAACGTCTGGCGCATGAGTTTCGACCGCGAGACCGGCCACCTTTGGGCGGCGGACGTCGGGCAGAACAAGTGGGAGGAGGTCAACCTCATCACGCGCGGCGGCAACTACGGCTGGAACATCCGCGAGTCGTTTCACAAATTCAAGGAGGACGGCCCGGCCAAGGGAGATTGGATCGACCCGGTGATCGAGTACGCGCACCACGCCGGCGTGGAGAAGGAGAGCAAGTTTCCCGGGCACGGCTACGGTGTGAGCATCACCGGTGGCTACGTCTATCGCGGCAAGGCGATTCCGGCGCTGCGGGGGGCGTACGTTTACGGTGACTTCGTCACCGGCCTGATTTTTGCCGTCCGCCAAAAAGGCGGCAAGGCGACCGAGCACGGCACCATCCACCAGCAGAAGGGCAAAGTTTATCAGATCGCCAGTTTTGGTGAGGATGCCCAAGGCGAACTGTACCTGCTGCCGCTGGTGTCAAACCCGCCGACAAAGCGCGACCCGCTGGGAGGCATCCTGCAACTTGTCGCCGAGTAATTTGGCCAGGCGTGTAAAAAAGGTGCCAGGGGGAAAATCACCGAGGTCAACTATCAAGGAACCACCGATACCGTCGTAGAGAATCTCGGCAGTGGTTTCACGGTGACGACCGACATTCCCAATGAAAACACCGGCTCGATTGGTTTACTAAAGGATTCCCGGACCGGCGGCAACCTGTTCGGTAACCTGATTTCTCTGCGCGACAATCTTTTGGCCAACGAGAAGGAGGCGATCGTCGAGCGGGACTTCCCGCTTTGCGAAAGGATGCAGAGCACTGGATTCAGCACTTCGGTGAAGTTTCTGCCAACCAGATGATGTTCGATACCGTCCAGGCTCTGGCAGCTGACATCGAGGGCGAAGAGGGCAAATCCATGGGCACCGTCGACAAGCTGGGCAACATTCAATACACCCAGCACCGGGCGTTGGTTGATAACCGCAACTTCATCCAGCAAGATTCGTTCAAGGCCGTTGACTAAGCGCCGGCCGGCACCACTTCGCAGCTTGGCCAAGGGGGACGCAACCTGCTTGAACTTCAGCTTGGCCAAGCGTAGAACCAACCGGTTCATTCGTAATGTCACAGGTAGTCACCAGAGTAGGGAAGGCACGGGTGTTGGCCGTCGTGATGGGCGGCGGACAGGGAGCACGCCTGTTCCCGTTGACCCAGGAGCGCTCGAAGCCGGCAGTGCCGCTGGCCGGGAAGTATCGCCTGGTGGACATTCCCATATCTAATTGCATCAACTCGCGGTTGACCCAGATTTATCTGCTGACCCAGTTCAATTCCGCCTCGCTGCACCGCCATGTTTCGCACTCGTACAAGTTTGACCACTTTTCGCGCGGGTTTGTGGAGATATTAGCGGCCGAGCAGACGCTGACCAGCGACACGTGGTATCAGGGCACGGCTGACGCCGTCCGTAAAAACCTGATTCACCTGCTGAACAACGACTTTGAGCACCTCCTGATCCTGAGCGGGGATCAACTGTACCGGATGGACTTCCGCGACATCATCGCGGCGCACATCGAAAAGGAGGCGGAACTGACCGTGGCGACCATCCCGGTTGGCCGGGAACTGGCCAAGGCGTTCGGCATCATGCACAACGACGGGGCCGGCCGGATTAGCCGGTTCGTCGAGAAACCCGGCACGCCGGAGTTGCTCGACTCTCTCCGGCTCTCCGGTGCGCAGGTTGCCGAGCAGGGGCTCGAGGTGGGCGGGGACCATTACCTCGCGTCGATGGGCATCTATATTTTTAAGCGGGCAACGCTGACCGAGCTTCTAGACAACGAGATGACCGACTTTGGCAAGCACATCATCCCCCGCGCCATCGAGACGCACCGGGTTTTCTCTCACGTCTATCAGGGATACTGGGAGGACATCGGAACGATCCGATCCTTTTTCGAGGCAAACCTGGACATGGTCAGCACGGTCCCCAAGTTTGATTTCTTCGAGATGGAGACGCCGATCTACACCCGGCCACGTTTCATGCCTGCTTCTAAGATCAACGGCGCAGCCATCGATCAAGCGGTGATTTCCGACGGGTGCATCATCGACCGCTCGCGAATCAGCCAAAGCCTGATCGGCGTTCGCTGTCTAATCTCGCCCGGTTGTCGGGTACACCGCTCGGTGTTGATGGGGTCGGACTTTTACGAGACGAACGCCTCTAAGGATGAGAGTGACGAAAAAGGCATTCCGCGCATCGGCGTCGGCGAAAATACCCGCATCGAGCAAGCCATCATCGACAAAAACGCCCGCATCGGCGCCAACTGTGTCATCACGCCGGACGACAAGCCGGAACATTTCGACGGTGAAAACTATTATATTCGCGAGGGTATAGTGATCATCCCGAAAAACGCCGTCATTCAGGACGACACAGTGATTTAACCCGGTGGCCGCTTGCCCAAGCTGAGAACGGCAGGGCTCAAAAATAATACGTGTAGGTATTATTTTGTTGCATGGAGTGCCCATCCGGCTACGCTTCTGGGCCGTTTAGGTCTTCGTCAATTCGCATTGAGTTAGCCTGGCCAAGCGGGACTTTTTAAGGATTTTCAGATGAAAAACCTAATAACAGCCTTATTGAGCCTCACTGCGGCAGCGGCGACGGCTGCTCCAGTCGAGGGGTGGCTCCACATGCGCGGGCCGCTGCAGACCGGCGTTTCGCTGGAGAAACAGCTGCCGGATAAAATCCTAACCGAGGACGCG
>JASLKI010000387.1 GCA_030747575.1 Verrucomicrobiota bacterium
GCATCCACGTAATCGCGGCCCATGGTTCGTTTGGTTTCAAAACGTGGGTTAGTGCAAAATAGCTTCACCTCATGGGCCTGCATCCGGGTGACAATGCCTCCTTTTCGAACAACCGTTTTTTCGTCGCCGTAAAGCAGGTGAAGCGTGCGGCCGTTCAATCCCTCCAGTTTGGTGACATCGACTCCCAGATGTCGGTGATCGTCTTCGTTGACTAGGATCAAGAGATAATCGGCTTGGTTGCTTTTTAGTGTGCCCCGAACACCAATCCCCGGTGCGTCAAAAAGATCGTCGATGACTGCCACTTCAATGGTCTGATCGGCGCCCACCAAAAGCGGTTCGAGTTCGCCTAACTCGGCGGTCAGGGCGTAGAGGGATTCCCGAAACAGGGGATCGTCGATGGTTTGTGTTCCCCAGTAGAAGATGCCACGGGCACCGTGCGCGATGGCGTCATAGGCCATGAATCTTGACTGGTGATAGCTCGGATAAAGACGCTTGCGCCCGGCCTTGGCCTTGTGCCATGAGAACCCCTGGAGAACCATCCAGACCGGCTTGCCGCGACCGATTGCATCCCAACGATTCACCAACCGCCCGATACTTTGCAGATCGGTGCCGGCTTTTCGAACGGCGTAGTAATCGCAGCCGGTGATGTCGATGGAGTCGATGTAATCCCGAACGTATTTCACGTCGCTGTCAGCGGCTTCGTTTACCCAGAAAGGCAGGTTTCGTTCGTCCAACTCCTGGACGAGCCGTATGCCTTCGTTCATCTTTGTGATGACTTTATCTCCCTCTTTTTTGGCATAATTTACAGCCTTGGGTATCTGGTTGTTCCAATCTTCGCGGGTGAAGCCGGCGCGCTCCTTGAGGAAGCTGTACGCGGTAAATGTCCATACAATTTCGTCCGGACCCTCCCATACGGCCAAGGCAGGATGGTTCCGCAGGGTCTCGATTTGTTTCCGCAACCCCGGTGTAGCCCCCTGCTGAACGCTGAGTGGTACCCAGCCCATCATTCCCTGCGCGTGCGCAGAGTCGAGAGAGGCTCGGTTGCTGCATCGGACAAGGTTGATGCCACTCTGAGCCATTCTTTGAAGCTTTTCCTTTTCGCCAGGGAACTCATAGAAACCAATTGGGAAACGCAGCCTGCCGTTGTGGTCTGACAGGATGCCGGGGTGTCTCGACTTTTGTTCAACAGTCAAGATTTGTACCCCGCGTTTGGCGGCGACGGAGACTTCGCCCCCACCAGTCACGGCCAAAGTTTCGTTGCCTGTCCTCGTGCCGAAATCGGTTCGCCGCGCCAGCACACGGTTGCCCAGGCGCAGGCCGGACACGACCGGGCCGGGCTTTGAGGGCACGTCAAACTCGATGGGCGCTCCACGGTCGATGAAGCCGCTGTACTGCAAACTTTCGCTGTATACTTCATGAACCAGCTGGATTTCTGTTGCCAACTCCCTGCCGGTGCACCAGAGGAAAAACGTGTCGTGTCCGCGCAGCAGCATGTGCCAGAGGAGTTCCTGATACTTTTCCTTGCTGAACTGTTCCACGGACGGGTCGGGATTGTCCGGGGGCGCGGTGGTGTGCCAGTGGACAAAGGGAATGATCGGTGTCCGCTGTGAGGTATGTTGGCCCGCATTAGAGGTGACCAGCAGCATGTTGTAAAACCAGCGATAATCCTTGGGTTCAAAATCGTACCAACCGAAAGTGGGGTACCATGTGTAAACCACTGGCATAGCAAATGTGTATCCGCAGTGCCCAAACTCATGATTCCACTCGCGATATCGAGCACGTTGATCCAGAAGTGCCGGTGCGTCGGGGGTTTCGTGTTCAAAATAGTCATACCAATACCGATAGCCGTTGTGGGGATTCACGGCATAGTTGCCGACAAGCGCTTCCGGGAAATAACGGGTGACATTGTCGCCGAATGCAATCCGTTGAAGCTTGCTTCGAATCGCTCGCAGTTTGGCCTGGAATATACGGAAATCATCGATACCCGGCACATGTTCGCGACAACGGCGGCAGCGCTTGGAACTGGCCCAAGCGTCGTTCCATTCGATGGGGCCGTCGATTTCCCAATCGGCGAAGATGAAATCGACATCGATCCCGGTGGACTTGTATTGCTTCAGGAACGATTCAACGCGTTGCTGAATGACCGGGATCCGATGCTCGATTGCAAAGGGGCAGCCCATTGTGCCGCCAAACGAGGTCTCGGCAAAAGGCTTGCCGTCGGCATCAATATGCTGGGTTGTGTCGGTGCCGTCAAAGAAGGAGTAAAGGCATCCCGTGGCATGGACGGAAACCATCCTGCCCAAGCGCTGCTGGATCTCGCCGATCCTCAAACCTTCTTTCAGCGACGCCTCAAATGAACCGTGGTTCCAGTTTACCGAATAGCCGATGCCCCGCTTGGCCAAGTCGTTCAACACCTTTTCCGCTTGGCCATCCGGCAGGGAGGAGAGTGAGCCGCTGATGGGCAGCACGAAAAGTGGCAGTCGACCGTTTATAGCCGTCGCAATTGGTTTGGTGTTTTCGAGAACGGATCGAAGGTTGCCGGGCAGCTCTTTTAAGGATTGGGCCATAGCCGCTTGGCCAAGAGCTAAAAAAAGAGGCAAAAGAAAAAGCCGGGTCATCGGCGGGGAGCATCCCGTGCACCTTCGGACTGGTCAACCTTTTCGCCCGGATTTCCCTACGCGTCGGTTTGGCCACTAGGCGTGGCAAACAGCTGTGTGGGTACAGGGTGGTAATCACGAAAAAAACCTCATTTTTTGCGTGCATTTGAGGCATGGTGTGTTACACCCCCCCCCGACCTATGAGCAACCCAATCGCCCGAATCAATGGCGGATTCCCCGTGGTGGGCCGCTTGGCATTGTCCGCAATTGCTGCAGCGACCATCACAACCCATGCGGTGGAGTTCGAGAACGACGTCATCGAGGGCAATCTCGACACGACGCTAAGTTACGGAGGATCCTTCCGAACATCGGCCGCAGATCCCGGCAACATCGGCATTGCCAATGGCGGTACGCGCTACTCCGTCAACGGGGACGACGCCAATCTCAACTACGGCACCGGTCTATTCTCGCACGTGGTCAAGGGTACGCACGATCTGGAGTTGGACTTCAAGAAATTGCAGAACGTGAGCCTGTTCCTGCGCGGCACATACTTTGTCGACTTCGAGAACATCCGCAGCGACAGCCCGTTGAGCGATGCGGCCAAGCGCGAGGTCGGCCGCGACATGGAGTTGCTTGACGCCTACATCTCGTACGACCTCCCGACCTCTATACCGGTGAACATTCGCCTGGGTAACCAGGTGCTGAGTTGGGGCGAAAGCACGTTCATCCAGAACGGCATCAATGTCATCAACCCGATCGACGTGACCAAGTTCCGCATCCCCGGTTCGGAGCTGCGCGAGGCGTTGAGACCGGTGCCTCTTCTATCAGTGTCCCTGCAGGCAACCGACGACCTGACGCTGGAGGGCTTTTACCAGTTCAAGCAGGAGGAGATGGAGATCGACCCCGCCGGCAGTTACTTCAGCACAAAGGATTTTGTCGGGCCGGGCGGTCAGTACGCCATGCTTGGTTTCGGGAGTACGGGCCAGCCCAACATGGAGAGTTTCACAGATAATCCGCTTTACGGTTTGGTTGAGGGAGAAACGGCCAGGGTGCCGACTATTTCAAACCCGAGGTTCAACCCGGCCCTGCCGCCTAGCGTGGCGAATGCACCGTTCCTTCCCTCGGGCGCAGCTGCGATTCCGCGTGGGCGCAGCAACCGGGCCAGCGACAGCGGGCAGTTCGGTCTGGCCGCACGCTATTTCGCCGAGGGGCTCAATGACACGGAGTTTGGCTTTTACTTCATCAACTATCACAGCCGTCTGCCGGTGATAAGTGCTATGACCGGGCGCAACATTCCGGGTGAGTTACAGTTGACGGTTGATGCTTTAACAGCCGGCATTGGCCAGATCGACGCCGGCTTGGCCCAGGTCGTTGGCGGTTTGACTCAGGTCGAAGGCGGTTTGGCCCAGGCCGAGGCCGGCTTGGCTCAAGTAAACGGGGCTATTGCCCAACTTGAGGCGGCGGATCCCAACAGCCCGGATTTGGTCGGACTAAAAACGCAACAGGCAACGATCATCGGCCAGAAGGAAGGGCTCTTGGCCCAGCAGACAGAGCTGGCGGCCTCGCAGGCTGCGTTAACCGCTCAACACGCCGGTTTCACCCAGAACCGGAATACTCTCGAAGCTAATATCCCGGGTCTTGCGCAGCTTTACCCTGGAACGGCTCGCTATATGTTCGAGTATCCAGAGGATATCCAGTTGTTCGGTGTTAGCTTCAACACCGAGATCGGCGCCACCGGTATCTCACTGCAGGGGGAAGTGTCGTACCGCCGTAATGTGCCGCTGCAGGTGGATGATATCGAGTTGCTAGTTGCCGGCCTGACTCCATACAAGCCAGAGCTGGGCAATATCGGTGTAATCCCGGTGATCGACACCAATGGTGACGGCGTGCCGGACTTGGGTAACCCCGCCTGGCAGGGCCGCAGCATGACGCAGCTCGGGTCGCAGGATTTCAACAGCTACGTCCAAGGCTACCGCCGGCTTGAAGTCTGGCAACCGCAGTTTACGGTGACCAAACTTTTCGGCCCCACGCTTGGTGCTTCGCAATGGGTGATTGTTGGTGAAGCTGCCGCAACGGTGGTTCCGGATTTGCCGAGCAAAGATGTGCTGCGTTTTGACGGTCCCGGCACGGCACTCAGTGGTGATCCGTTAGCACCCGCGATTCTTGCTGGGCAAGGGCATGCACCGTATTCTGAATCGGCCGATGCGTTCGCGGATGATTTCTCTTGGGGTTACAGATTGGCTGCGCGCATCGATTATATGGACGTGATCGGTGGTGTGAACCTGTCGCCGGCGATTGTGTTTGCGCACGACGTCGATGGCAACACGCCGTTGCCGTTGGGTAACTTCCTGCACGACCGGAAGAGCGTGACTGTAGGCGTGACCGCCACATATCAAAACTCATGGCAAGGTACGGTTAAGTATACCGAGTTTCTCGGCAACGAGGACTACAATCTCATGTACGACCGCGACTTCCTGCAGGCGATGGTTCAATACTCGTTCTAACCCAAACTAATTTTAACAATGAAACGTAACACTGGTTTTAATCTGATCACCGCCGCTGCATTTGCCGCGGGCGTAGCTACAGCAACGGCTCAAAGTGCGTCCGACCTGGGCAAAAGCCGGACGCCGCTTGGAGCCGAGAAGGCCGGCAACGCCGCCGGCACCATCCCCGCTTGGGAGGGTGGCATCACCGCGCCGCCGGCCGGCTACAAATCGGGCGACCATCATCCCGACCCGTTTGCCAATGACAAGCCAAGCGCAACCATCACATCGGCCAATGCCGAGCAATACGCCGACAACCTGACCGACGGTCACAAGGCGCTTCTTGCCAGGTACGCCTCCACTTACAAGATGCCGGTGTACCCCACCCGCCGCAGCGCGTCCGCGCCGCAGGATGTTTATGATGCCACCAAGGCCAACGTTGGGTCCGCCAAGTTGGCGGACGGTGGCAACGGTGTGTCCGGGGCTTCCCGTGGCGTCCCGTTCCCGCTCGCGAAAAACGGGAAGGAAGTGATCTGGAATCATCTGCTGCGCTACCGCGGCCTGGGTGGGCTGCGTAAGGTCGGGCAGGTCGCTCCAACTCGCGCCGGCAACTACACGGTGGTTCAGCTCGAGGAAAAATTTCTGTGGAACTACCACCAACTCGGTGCTGCCACGGAGAGCGCCGGCAATGTGATGGCCTACTTTGAACAAAAAGTCACCGCGCCCGCTCGCTTGGCCGGGACAATCCTGATGGTGCATGAGACGCTTGACCAAGTGAAGGAGTCGCGCCGCGCTTGGGTTTACAACACCGGACAGCGCCGCGTGCGTCGCGCGCCGCAGGTCGCTTACGATAACCCCGGCACGGCGTCGGACGGCATGCGCACCAGCGATCAGCTCGACATGTTCAACGGCGCGATCGATCGCTACGACTGGGAGATCATCGAAAAAAGTAAGGAACTCTACGTACCGTACAATTCCTACAAGCTGCATAGCGACAGCCTGAAGGTAGCTGACATCGTCACGCCGATGCATATCAACCAGGAGCACAGCCGCTACGAGTTGCACCGCGTCTGGGTGGTCGAGGCCACTCTCAAGGAGGGCAAGCGCCACATTTATGCCAAGCGCCGCTTTTACGTGGACGAGGACAGTTGGGCGGTACTGGTGGTGGATCAGTACGACAACCAGGGTCGTTTGTGGCGCGTGTCTGAGGGGCACGGCATCAACTACTACGACATTCTCAGTTTCTGGTCCACGCTTGAGGTTCACATGGATCTTTTGTCCGGACGCTATCTCGCGCACGGCTTGGACAATGAAAATGAGATGTACGACTTCTCGTACCAGTCCAAGCCAGGTGACTACACGCCAGCGGCGTTGCGCCGGCGCGGTCGCCGTTAAGCAAACAATTGATTGGTGAGTAACCTCTCCAACCAACCCAACCAACCCGAAGACGGGCCGGGGTTCGCCCCGGCCCGTTCTTTTTTTCGCCACCGCAATCTAAGCTGGATCTCAGTTTGGCCAAGCGGATGGGTTGCGGTACTCCTCCTGTGCATCGGCTTGGCCAAGCAGGCCGCGCAGCCGATCGATGGTGACGCCGTTACCGTGCAGTTAGCCAAGAGCTCGCTGTTGCTTGACGTCCACGGACGGGGCGAACGCGCCCTGGCCGTTGGCGATCGCGGCCACATCCTACTCACGACCGACAGCGGCCACAACTGGCAGCAAGTCCCCGCTCCGACCCGGCGCATGCTTACGGGGGTGTTCCTCGTTGACGAACAGGTCGCTTGGGCGGTGGGCCATCAGTCGGTGATCTTAAAATCCGGTGACGGTGGCGAAACATGGGCCAAGGCCAACGTCGAGAATGACCCCGAGACCGCCTACCTCGACATTCTTTTTTTGGACGCCAAGACCGGTTTCATCGTGGGTTCGTATGGCAAGTTTCTCTCGACCAGCGACGGCGGCAGAACGTGGACCGAGGCGAAGCAGGATGACGACCCGCACTTCAGCCACATCATTCCCGCGCCGGACGGCGGCCTGTGGTTGACCGGTGAGTTTGGCACCGTACGGCGTAGCGGCGACCGGGCCAGGCGCTGGGAACCGCTGGCGACGCCGTACGAAGGCACGTTCTTCGGCACGCTGCCCTTGGCCAAGGGCGGTGTGGTGGTGTTCGGTTTGCGCGGCAACATCTTTCGCAGCGAAGACGGAAAGGCGTGGAAACAGGTTGAGTCGCCAACGCAGTCGCTATTACACGGCGGCTTGGCCTTGGCCGACGACCGGCTCGTGCTCACCGCCGCCGCCGGTCAACTGCTGGTCAGCGCCGACGAGGGGCGCTCGTTCCGCTTGGCTGCCTGGCCGGGCGCTGCATCAGCCACGGCGACCAGCCTGTGGCAGGCCGCTGACGGAGGCGTGCTGCTGACAAGTGACAAGGGCGTGCATCGGCTCGAGTTGGCCGACCTAAAAATGGAGGCGGCGAAATGAGCGGCACCGGTTTCGCAGCACGAGTGGAGCAGTGGGTGTTCGGTCGCCGCAAATTGTTACTGGTTATTTTCCTGCTGGCTACGGTGGTGCTGTTTGGGTTTGCCACGCAGACGAAGATCGACGCCGGCTTCGAGAAGCAACTCCCGCAGGGACACCCGTACATCGAGACTTTCACGAAATATCAGGCGGAGTTCGGCGGCGCCAACCGTGTGATGATCGCGCTGATGGCGGGGGAGGGCGACATTTTCACGCCGGAATATTTTACAACGCTTGAGGCGGTGACGCAGGAAATGTACGGCATGCCGGGCGTGGACCAGTCGAGTGTCACGTCGCTCTTCACGCCGAATGTCCGGTTCACCGAGGTCGTCGAGGATGGCTTCACCGGCGGGAACGTTGTGCCGTCTGACTTCACGCCGACGCCCGCAGGCTTGGCCAAGGTGCGAGAGAACGCGCTCAAGTCAAACTACATGGGGCGGCTCGTGACCGACTCATTCAACGGCACGATGGTGATGGCCAACCTGCTCGACATCGATTCGGCCACCGGCGAGCGACTCGACACCTTCGCCTTGGCCAAGCGGCTGGAGGCGTTGCGAGTGAAGCACGAGTCGAATGCCGTCAGCGTGCACATCATCGGCTTCGCCAAGGTTATGGGCGATGTTCGGGACGGGGCGCTAAACGTCGTGTTTTTCTTTGGCGTGACGGTGGTGGTGACTTCGCTGCTGGTTTGGCTCTACGCGCAGTCGTTTTGGTTTGCGGCGCTGCCGCTGGGTTGCTCGATCTCGGCGGTGGCGTGGCAGCTTGGCCTGTTGAACCGGCTTGGCTACGGCATTGATCCGATGTCTATCCTCGTGCCATTTCTCATTTTTGCGATCGGCGTGAGCCATGGTGTGCAAATGGTGCGGGCGTTTCGCGCCGAGCTGTTTGCGGGCAGCGACTCGCTCGAGGCGGCGCGCAGTGCATTCCGGCAACTGCTCGTGCCGGGCAGCGTGGCGTTGATCACGGACACGATCGGGTTTATCACCATCCTGCTCATCCCGGTGCCGACGATTCGTGAGTTGGCCATCGCCGCGAGCATCGGTGTGGCGGCGATTATCCTGACGAATCTGCTGCTGTTGCCGTTGCTGTTGTCGTATCAGAAACCCCGCGCCGGATACCGCGAGAGCGTGGCCCGGCGTAAGGTGTGGACGAGTAAAATCTGGCATGCGGTCGCGCGGTTGTCGGATCCCAAGGTGGCGGTTCTGCTGGTTGCCGTTTGTGCGGTGATGTTTGGGCTTGGCTTTTCGAAGGCCATGCGCGTGGAGGTCGGCGACCTGCACGAGGGCGTGCCGGAGTTGCGGCCGGACTCGCGCTACAACCGCGACAGCGCGATGATCACCAGCAATTTCAATCTTGGCGTGGATGTTTTCATCGCGTTCACCGAGACGGTGGAGGACGGCTCGGTGGACTACGGGGCGATGGAGTTGCTCGACCGTTTCGAGTGGCATTTGGCCAACGTCGAGGGAGTGAAAAATGTCATGGGCTTGGCCGGTATCGCGCGCGCGATCAATTCCGGCTACAGCGAGGGCAGCCTCAAGTGGAGTGTGTTGCCGCACAACCGCGAAATGCTGGCGCAGGCGGTCGGGCGCGTGGAGACATCGACCGGCCTCACCAATCTCGACGGCAGCGTGTTGCCGGTGATGGTGTTTCTCGAGGATCACAAGGCGGAAACGTTGCGACGCGTTGTCGCCGCGGTGAAGGCGTTCAACGAAAAGGCGTTCAACGAACAAACCGGAACTAAAAATCTAAGTGTATTGGAGGATTGGCTGGCATTCCGGTATGCGGTAAAAACACAGTTCAACCTGGCCGGCGGCAACGCCGGCGTGATGGCGGCGACCAACGAGGTCGTCGAGGCGGCGCAGTTCCCGATTTTGATTTATGTGTACGTCGCGGTGGCGCTGCTGTGCTTCGCCAGCTACCGCTCAATAAAGGCGGTCGTGTGCATCGTGCTGCCGTTGGCGCTGGTGTCGGTGTTGGCTCATAGCCTGATGCACGCGCTGGAGATCGGCCTGAAAACTTCGACGCTGCCGGTGGTGGCGCTGGGTGTGGGCGAGGGGGTGGATTACGGGATTTATTTGTTCAGCTGCTTTGTCGCGCAACGGCGCAAGGGGCTTTCGTTTGCCGAGGCGATGGATGCCGCGATGACACAGGTCGGCAGCGCGGTGGTGTTCACCGGCCTGACGCTTTCCGTCGGGGTCGGCACGTGGGCATTCTCGGCGCTGCAGTTTCAGGCCGACATGGGCATTCTGCTGATGTTCATGTTTTTGATGAACATGGTTTTCGC